>JAEZWY010000038.1 GCA_023442905.1 Bacillota bacterium
GGATTTAGAAGATAAATTTGCTTATTTTGAAACGCAAGTAAACCAACAAGCACAAGGTATTATTGATGAACAAGTCAATCAATACCAAGCAACTTTGCAAAAAGACTATGATGAATTTGTAAAAAATACCAATCAAGAGTTTGATGCAAAATTTGTAAATGCTAAAAAAGATATGCGAAAAGAGTTAAATAAAAATATTTCTCAAAGTCAAATTCACTTACAACGTGATTTGTACTTACAAGAAGAAAAGTTAAAAAAATCTTTATTCGCTGAATTTAACGAAGCGGTTCAAAAATATATGCAAACAGATGAATATCGCAATCAATTGGTTGTGATGATTAAAAACTTACAAAATTATGCTGATAAGAGTCGTGAAGAGTTGGTTGTTTATATCAACCACTCTGACCAAGCAATGCTCGCATCACTTTTAGATGAGACGAATACAAATATTCAAATTTCTGATCGTGAGTTTTTAGGCGGCGTTCGTGGTGTATTAAAAGATCGTCAAGTTTTAATTGATTATTCTTTCTCTACCCTATTAGCAAACGTTGAAAATGAATTTACAATCAAGGAGGTTGATGACTAGAATGGCAAACGAAAATTTAATTTATTCAATTTCGGGTCCAATCGTTAAAATTGCTGGTCCAACCGACTTATCTATGCAAGAAATGGTACATGTTGGTGAGGATAAATTAGTTGGTGAAGTAATTTCAATCAATGAAAAAGAAACCACCATCCAAGTGTATGAAGAAACTGCAGGTATCCGTCCTGGAGAACACGTTTACGGTACAACAATGCCTATTAAGGTACAATTAGGTCCTGGCTTAATCAACAATATCTACGATGGTATTGAGCGTCCTCTGGTTGAGATTGAAAAACAATCTGGCTATATGATTAAACGTGGTGTACAAGTAGACTCATTAGATAAATCTACTTTATGGCATGTGAAACCAGTTGTTAAAGTCGGTGATCAAGTTTCTGGTGGTGCCATCGTCGCAGAAATTCCAGAATCTAATGCGGTTACGCACAAGGTATTAGTCCCACCAACAATCGTTGGTGAAGTAGTAGAAGTTGTTGCTGAGGGTGACTATACTATAGAAGATATTTTGGTTAAAGTGCGTCGTTTTAACGGTGATATCGATGAAATCAAAGCTTACCAAGAATGGCCAATTCGCCAAGCGCGTCCTGTTGCTTCTCGTTTTGAATCTACGACACCACTAATTACTGGGCAACGGATTATTGATTCTGTTTTCCCTATTGCAAAAGGTGGTACGGCTGCAATTCCGGGTGGTTTCGGTACTGGTAAAACAACTATGCAACATCAGATTGCAAAATATGCAGATGCGGATGTAATTGTTTATATTGGTTGTGGAGAACGTGGTAATGAAATGACAGAAGTACTTGAAGACTTCTCTAAATTGATTGACCCTCGTTCAAATGCACCATTAATGGAACGTACAGTCCTTATCGCAAATACCTCTAATATGCCAGTAGCAGCTCGTGAAGCCTCTATTTATACAGGTTTGACTATCGCTGAGTACTACCGTGATATGGGTTATGATGTAGCAATCATGGCCGATTCAACATCTCGTTGGGCGGAAGCTTTACGTGAGTTATCTGGTCGTCTTGAAGAAATGCCAGCTGAAGAAGGTTTCCCAGCATACCTAGCTAGCCGTATCGCAACTTTCTATGAACGGGCTGGTTACATGCGTAACTTAAACCAGTCTGAAGGTTCAGTATCGATCATCGGTGCTGTTTCGCCTCAAGGTGGGGATTTCTCTGAACCAGTTACACAAAATACTAAACGTTTTGTACGTTGTTTCTGGGGATTAGATTCACAACTTGCGCAAAAACGCCACTACCCTGCTATTAACTGGATGAACTCTTATAGTCAATACGTGGATGATTTAGGTGCTTGGTATACTGCCAACGTTTCTGAAAAATTCTTAGCTAACCGGGCTGAAATGATGGCTCTTTTACATGAAGAAGACCAATTAATGGAAGTTGTAAAACTAATCGGTTCTGATGTCCTACCTGACCACCAAAAATTAGTCTTACAAACTGCTCGTGTTTTCCGTGAAGGTTTCTTACAACAAAATACCTTCCATAAGGTAGACTCAGCGGTACCAATGGCTAAACAAGAAAAAATGATGGAAGTTATTTTATACTTACATCACCGTGCGAAGTCATTGATCCAATGGGGTATGCCGATGTCATATCTAAATAAATCAAACATTTTCACTGATGTAATCAACATGAAGTATACAACCTCAAATGATAACTTAGCTGATTTCGATCACTACTTTGAGGATATCGATACATTCTATGAAAATGCTATGCAAGAGAATGGTTAAGGGGGAATAATAATGGCAATAGAATATTTAGGATTGAATTCCATTAATGGCCCTCTAGTAGTTGTAGATGGTGTTAGAGGCGCTGCATATAACGATATCGTACGCTTTCGCGTAAATGGTAATGAAGAAAAATTAGGTCAAATTATTACAATGGAAGGCGAAAAAGCCATCATTCAAGTATTTGACTCAACTACTTCTATGTCTCTAGACAATACACATACACAATTTACTGGCCACGGTTTGGAAATCGAACTTGCACCTGAAATTCAAGGTCGTGTGTTTGATGGAATCGGTCGACCAATTGATAATTTAGGACCAATCCATTCTGACATTAAGCGTGATGTTAATGGTGCCCCACTGAACCCTGTATCTCGTGTTTACCCACGTGACTATATTGAAACTGGGTTCTCAGCCATTGACGGATTAATGACCTTAATTCGTGGTCAAAAATTACCTATCTTCTCTGGTGATGGTATGAGTCATAACCAAGTAGCCGCTCAAATCGTTAAACAAGCTAAATTGGGTGAAGATTCTGACGAAGAATTCGCTGTTGTATTTGCTGCTATGGGTGTAAAACATGATATTGCTGACTATTTCCGTCGTTCATTTGAAGAGTCTGGTGCAATGGACCATGTAACGATGTTTGTAAACTCAGCTGATGATCCGGTTATGGAGCGTTTAATCACACCTCGTGTTGCGCTAACAACTGCTGAATATTTAGCTTATGATTTAGGTAAACATGTGTTAGTTATCCTAACCGATATGACTTCATTTGCTGAAGCCTTACGTGAAGTATCTTCTGCTAAACAAGAGATCCCTTCTCGTAAAGGTTACCCTGGTTATCTTTATTCTGAATTAGCAACAATTTATGAACGCGCTGGTATTGTTAAAGGCAAACCAGGTTCTGTAACGCAAATTCCAATTCTAACCATGCCTAATGATGATATTACCCACCCTATCCCTGACCTTACCGGATATATTACTGAAGGACAAATCGTACTTGACCGTGTGATTGAGGGTAAAAATGTTTATCCACCAGTTGGGATTTTACCATCACTTTCTCGTTTGATGAAAGATGGTATCGGTGAAGGTTATACTCGTGAAGACCATTCTGACGTTGCTAACCAATTGTTCGCTTCTTATTCTGGTGCTAATGAAGCTAAGTCTTTAGCTTCTGTTATCGGTGAAGAAGAATTATCAGATGTTGATAAACTTTACCTAAAATTTGGTGAATTATTTGAACAAAAATTTGTTGGTCAAGGTCAAGATGAGACCAGAACTATTCAAGAAACATTGGACTTAGGATGGAAATTATTGGGTATTTTCCCACGTGAAGAATTAACACGTATGGATACTGAAATCCTTGATAAATACTACAAAGATACAGCTGATGAGGTATTAAACCAACAAACAACTGACAAGCCCCTAGTTTAAGGTGGTGAGAATTAATGGATATTAATAACACCCCTACTAAGGGGAACCTAATGCAAATTCAAAAGACATTAGATCTTTCACGTAGCGGTTACCTATTGATGGATCGTAAACGGATTATCTTAATGAATGAGTTGATTGAATTGCTGAATAAGGCTTCTGGTTTACAGGATGACCTTAAAAAAGCTTATGAATTGGCTTATCATAAACTGTCAATTGCTGCATATGAAAATGGTATTTTAAGTGTAAATGATGCATCAACTAACGTAGATGTTGAAGACGATATCCAATTAAAAGTACGTAGTGTCATGGGTTCAGAGGTACCAGAAATTAACTATCAACCTCGTCCTATGAAACCCGCTTACTCATTCTATGACAATACTGTTGCGATTGATGAGGCTAGAATTGCTTTTCGTAAAGTAAAAGAATTACTGATTCAAATCGCCGAAGTTGAGAATGCGGCATATCGTTTAGCAAATAATATGCAAAAAACCCAAAAACGTGTAAACGCCCTTCAAAATGTTACCATTCCCCAATTGGAAGGTGCACAAAAATCAATTTCTTCAGCCCTTGAAGAAAAAGAACGTGAAGAATTTACTCGTCTTAAAGTGGTTAAACGTATCTTAAATAGCAAATAATAAAAACGACTTATGTTGATAAGCTACAAACTTATTGACATAGGTCGTCTTTTTTTATTTAAAAAAAGGCACTGGCAAGAAGTTACTTAGAACATCTCACCAATACCATTAATCTTATTATTCAATTATTCACTTAGCTCTGTATTGTAATGTACGTTTTGTACATCATCATCATCTTCCAATAAGTCAATAAGGTTTTCAAGTTGGCTTGCTTTATCTTCAGGTAAATCTAACATTGTTTTAGCTACCATTGTAAGTTCAGCTTGTGCTAGTTTGAATCCTTGTTCTTCTAAAGCATCACGAACAGATGTAAAGTCAGAGGCTTCTGTATAAATCTCAAATACTTCATCTGAAGTGGTCATATCTTCTCCACCAGCTTCAATCACATTCATAAGCATTTCGTCTTCATCAAGCTCTAATCCTTCGCGTTCAATAACGATATAGCCTTGACGGTCAAACATATAAGCTACTGAACCAGATTCACCTAATGAGCCACCATTTTTATTAAAAATGGTACGAACGCTTGTTAAAGTACGGTTTGTATTATCAGTTAGTGTTTCTACTAAGATAGCAATACCACCTGGACCATAACCTTCGTAGGTTACTTCGTCATAGTCTTCACCTGCATTGTTGCTAGAACCTTTTTCAATTGCACGATTTACATTGTCATTAGGCATGTTTGCTGCTTTTGCTTTATCCATAACCAAACGTAAAGATGGATTTGATTCTGGATCTGGTCCGCCCGCTTTCGTTGCTACATAGATTTCACGAGAAAGTTTTTGAAAGACTTTCGCACGCTTAGCATCAGTTGCACCTTTTTTATTTTTAATCTTGCTCCATTTATTATGTCCTGCCAAGATATATACCCTCTTTCATGTAATATTCCACTAGATTATTATAGCAAAGTATTGACATCATAGCAATGAAGCCTATTTCGCCGGATCACTCGGTACCATGACTTCAATATGTGATGGTAAGATTTCAATTTCTACTGGCAAAATCGGTCCAGTTTCTCCATCAATATTTACCTTCACATCCTGTGCGTTCTCGCTCACAACACTAATTACCACCTTTTTTACGTTATATGTGAGCATATTGTTGGCTTCTGATATGTAACCACCATTTAGCTCTTGTAACAAGCCTGGTATTTCCGTTAATAGATTCTCATCTTTCAAAGTCATAATATGTAACAAACCATCATCTGGCGTTGCTCCGGCAATCATATTCTCAAAAGATCCGACACTATTGGTTAAAGCGATGATAAGAACTTTTGTAGAAATTTCAACTTCTTTTTTATCATCTAAGATAAGTTTATAAGTATATGGATTTTCTTTTAAGACTGCTCGCATTGAATCACGCACATAAGCAAAAAAGCCAAATTTTGATTTCTCTTCACTAGATGTTTCCATAACTGCTGATGGAATGGCACCAATTGCTGCTACATTACAAAAGTATTGGTTATTAATCTTTGCGATATCAATTTTTCTTGTTTTAAAATTTGTTAGATCTTTGGCTGCCTCCCTCGGATTTAAGCTGATACCCAAAGCCCGTCCTAAGTCATTAGCTGTTCCAAGTGGTATAAATCCGAACTTAATATTAGTATTTGCATCAGCAATACCAGAAATCCCCTCATTAACAGTGCCATCTCCACCAACTACTACAACTGCTTCATAGTTTTTATCACTTGCTTCACGAGACCAGTGTTTAGCGTCACTTTCACCTTGAGTAAATCTCGTTTCAATTTCGTCAAAAGATGCAGACAAAGCCATTTCTAAATCAGCTTGAATTTTTTCACCTGTACCTTTACCTGATGCTGGATTAATAATCAACATTACTTTAGACATACGCTTTACCTCCATTTCATTTAAGTTAACTTCATTTTACTAAAACTAACACAATTAAGCTATCTTTAATACACTCATAACTTTTAAGTTTAAATGTTGTAACTCATACATTTTTACATTCATTTTACAGTGGCTAATTCGCATAGCATGTATACAATTGTTTTGATATAATTAATAGGAAATTAAGCTATTTTTACAATAAAAATATGTTATAGAAAAGTGTGTGTATAGTGAAAAAAAACAATGAAGAAAAGAAGAAAATCGGGAACGAACTTTCTGGACTTGAAAAAGCTACGTTCTATGTGAATGTTGTTTTCAAATCTTTAACTAAAATCTTCCTAGTCTTATTACTCATCCTCTTTCTTGGAGGGTCATTAGGACTCGGATTGGGGTCAGGATATTTCATTGGTTTAGTAGAAGATATGCCTATTCCTGCTGAAGAAGAACTGGCCAATGCAGTTGAAAATGCCGGCGAAATCTCTACTATGACATATAGTGATGATTCGGTGATTTCAAGTATCCGTGCTGATTTAGTTCGTGAAAACACTGAACTTGAAAATGTGAGTCCTTTTATCATTAATGGTTTAGTGGCTACTGAAGATGAAAACTTCTTCGAGCATGAAGGTGTTGTGCCTTCAGCAATCATTCGTGCTGGTGCCTCAACTTTCCTTGGTGTGGGAGGATCTTCTGGTGGTTCAACTATAACTCAGCAGTTAATCAAGCAAAAGTTATTAACGAATGAAGTTTCCTTTGAACGTAAGGCAAAAGAAATTTTGTTAGCTATGCGTTTAGAAAACCATTATTCAAAGGAACAGATTCTACAGGGCTACCTAAATGAGTCTCCTTATGGTCGTAATCATAAAGGAGAAAATATAGCTGGTATTGAAACCGCCGCTCAGGGTATATTTGGGGTTTCAGCTAGTGACGTAACGTTAGCGCAAGCAGCCTTCCTAGTTGGTATTCCGCAGAATCCATACACATATACGCCCTTCTTACAATCTGGTGAACTAAAGGAGAGCGAATATTTAGAGGATGGTATTACCCGTTCACATGAAGTGTTACAGCGTATGCGATTAACCAACTATATTACGGAAGATGAGTATCAAGAGGCGCTTAATTATGATATTACGCAAGACTTCTTAAGTGCTGGTACGAGTGAAGAAGTGCCAGACGAACGGAATTCTTACATCTATCAAGCTGTTGAGTTGGAAACGATTGATATTTTAATGGAACAAAAAGTTGCTGCTGACGGCTTAACAATGGCAGACGTCAATGCAAATGACCAGTTATATAACCAATATTATGCTGAGGCTGAAAGCCAAATGCGTAATGGTGGTTTAACAATCAAAGCAACCGTTGATCCTGATATTTATGATACAATGAATTCAACTGTACAAGAGTTTTCGGCTTCATTTGGTACAACTTATTACGGAGAATCAACAGACTCAGAAACAGGAGAAACGATTGAAGTAGAAGAACCCGTTCAAAATGGGACTGTCCTATTAGACAATGATACAGGTCAAGTGCTTGGTTTTGTTGGAGGGATTGACTTTGATACCAGTCAGGTAGACCATGCATTTAGGTCACGTCGTTCGCCTGGCTCATCGTTTAAGCCTATCTTGACTTATGGTCCAGCATTACAAGAGCAAATCGCGGGTGCTAATACTATGCTTGCAGATACCTATACACGGATCGTGGAGCCAAATGGTACTGTGTATGAACCAACAAACTTTGGGACAACGATCTCCAATGACTTTGTTACTGCACGTTATGCCCTTTCCACTTCAATGAATAACCCTACATTAGCCTTGTATAACGAATTATTAACACAAGGTGTAGATATACAATCATATGCCTATAAGATGGGATTAAGTGACGCGATTACACCTGATGAATTTAATCACCTAGCACTATCACTAGGTGGTACTACATATGGACCTACTGTACTGGAAAATGCAGCTGCCTTTGCGACATTTGCTAATGGTGGAGTATATGTTGAGCCTTATTTAATTGAAACAATAACTGATTCTAATGGTAACGTGGTATATCAACATCAAACTAAAAAAGAGCGCGTATTTGATGAAGACGTCGCTTATGTTATTGCTGATATCTTAAAGGATGCAACCAGTGCAGGTGCTATGGCTTCTTATAAAGCGCAAATGGATAGTGATTTAGACTGGTTCATGAAGACTGGTACTTCAGAACAATTTAGAGATTTATGGGCCAACGGTTCAACACCTAATGTCACCCTTACTTCTTGGATTGGGTATGATAACATCACGCAAACACGCGATTTATATAGCCAAGCAGAAAATGCAGTTTACGGTACGCCAGCTCAACGTTCATTACGATACTGGACAACTTTGGGGAATAGATTAAATTATTACTATCCAAATACTATGGGGTCTGGTGAAGTCCTTGAGGAACCGGAAGGCGTTCATGAAGAAACTGTTGTTACTGAAACAGGTACAAAATCTGGCAGCTTTGAAGGACCATACGATACCAACTACTCTATTCCTTCATCAGCAGCTACTAACACTGAATTATTTACAGCTGCCATGGATCCAAAAGAGCCAAGCTTTACATTTGGAATTGGTGGTTCAATGGATGACTACATGAACAAGTTAGAAACTTACCGTTCTAAGACAAATGCTACAGTGAATTCTAAAGTACAAGAAGTATTAGAATCATTTAAATTACGTAGTGCAGAAAATGAACAACGTCGTCAAGAACTTGAAGAAGATAATATCCAACAAGATGGTTAAAATAATACATAAAAACGCGTTAGCAATTTAACTTGCTAGCGCGTTTTTTCATAAAATAATAAAGTTAAGTCTATTCAATAATGAAGGCATCTAAAGTTGCCATATCAGCTTCAGAAATTTCAAAATCTAATTCAGCATTGGCAAGAATATATTCTTCATGAACAGATTTCGGTAGGATGATGTGGCCTTTTTGCAATGGATAACGGTAACATAATTGTGGTACAGATACATTGTACTTATCTGCAATAGCTTTAATATCTTCATTACCTAATAAGCGACCTGTACCTAAAGATGAATAGGCTTCAACAATAATATCATTGGCTTCACAATAAGATACGATATCATCTTGGGTGTAACCAATATGGTATTTGATTTGGTTTACAACTGGTTTAATTTTTGTGTTTTCAATTAAGTGTTGTAAGTCATCTGCATTAAAGTTGGAAACACCAATTGCACGAACTAATCCTTTGTCATATAACTCTTCCAGAGCACGCCAAACTTGAATGTTCTCTTCATAGAAATTCGGGCGCTTTTCATCTGTTCTAGAGAAGAATCGCCAAGGTGTAGGACAATGTACCAATAGTAAATCAATATAATCAGTATCTAAATCTTTTAATTCTTGGTAGAAGTTATCCATAGCTGCTTCATAAGTTTTCGATTCACCGCGGACTTTAGTTGTAATGAAGATATCTTCACGGCTAACACTTGAAGATTTAATGCCTTCACCAGTTCCCTTAGAATTCTCATACGCATGTGCACCGTCAATATGTTTATAGCCATTTTCTAATGCAAAACGTACTGAGCTCACTGCTTCAGCTGTTGGCGTCTGCCAAGTACCTAAGGCAATTTGTGGAACTTCTACCCCATTATTTAATGTTAATGTTTGATTTAATAAATTCATGGAATTTCCCCTTAATATTTATTCAGTTTACACTGTGCATACATTATAATTGGAATATTTCAGTCCACCAAATAAAAGCCCTTACCTTTTGATAAGATAAGGGCTTTAGCTTTAAAAATTACCTTAGTTTTTAAGTGATTGGATAGGTGCTGGAATACGACCACCACGGTGAATAAAAGTATTTGGAGAAGTTCTATTCACTTGCATTACAGATCCTTCACCGAATAAACCACCAAAGTTTAATACTTCATCATCTCGACGACCAATTGCTGGGATTACACGAACAGCTGTTGTTTTAGAATTGATCATTCCAATTGCTGCTTCGTCCGCAATAATAGCTGAAATGATTTCAGGGGTAGTATCACCAGGAATCACAATCATATCTAAACCAACTGAACAAACAGCCGTCATAGACATTAAAGTTTCAATATTCAAAGTACCATTGGCTGCCGCTGCAATCATACCTGCGTCTTCTGTAACGGGTATGAAGGCTCCTGATAGACCACCAACGTTAGAAGATGCCATGATGCCACCTTTTTTAACTGCATCATTAAGCATTGCTAAAGTTGCTACTGATCCATGGGCACCCACTTGATCTAACCCTATTTCTTCTAGAATATGAGCAACAGAATCACCAACAGCCGGTGTAGGCGCTAATGATAAGTCAACAATACCAAAGGGTACGCCAAGCATCTTAGAAGCCTCAGTCCCTACTAATTGCCCCATACGTGTAACCTTGAAAGCAGTTTGTTTAATCGTATCAGCAACTGTTTCTAGAGATGCATCTTTTGGTAATTCTGCCAAAGCATTGCGGACAACACCTGGTCCAGATACCCCAACATTGATGACAACATCTGGTTCTCCTTGTCCGTGGAAGGCACCTGCCATAAATGGATTATCTTCGACTGCATTACAGAAGACCACAATTTTAGAGGCACCCATACTTTCATTTTCTTGGGTTAATTCGGCAGCTTTACGAACAACTTCTCCCATGATCTTTACAGCATCCATATTGATACCAGCTCGAGTTGAACCAATATTTACGGAAGAACACACATGATCAGTTTCTGCCATTGCCTGTGGAATAGATTCAATTAAAGCGCGGTCACCTGCAGAAAAACCTTTATGCACTAAAGCGGTATATCCACCAATATAGTTAACACCTACTGCATTTGCTGCTTTATCTAAGATGTGGGCATACTTCAACGGGTCGCCACCTGAAGCTGCTAATAATTGAGAAATAGGTGTTACAGCGATTCGCTTATTTACAATCGGAATACCATATTTTTCTTCAATCTCTTCCCCTGTTTTCACTAAGTCCTTAGCAACAGTCGTAATTTTGTCATAAACTTTTTGACATGAACGGTCGATATCTGCATCCGCACAATCAATTAAAGAAATCCCCATTGTAATTGTACGAATATCTAAATTATTATCTTTAATCATTGAAACTGTTTCAATGATGTTATTCATTTCTAACATTTTTCCTTCTCCTTAACTGAACTAAATCTTATGCATAGCATTAAAAATATCTTCATGCATTACATAAACTTCCATTTCAGTTAATGCATCTTTGATTTCCTTTTTAAAATCTTCAAATTCAACACTTAGACCATCAATATTGACAATCATCACCATCGTAAAAAGGTCTTGCATAATAGATTGTTCTACGTCAACAATGTTCGCATTCAATTCTGCACACTTAGTAGCTGCTTTTGCTAAAATACCGACCTTATCCTTACCGATTACCGTGATTACTGCTTGCATACTTATTCATCCTCCAATTTATTTATCGCCTTATTTAATATAAATCCCACTGATAACTTAAATAAGGTTATTGTTTTATCCAACTCAAAGTACATATGCCTCTTGATCAAATGAAACAAAATCTCATCCTATTATAATCTATGCCAATTGAAAACAAAATCAAAAGATCGGCTTCTCTCGAAAAAGCATCCAATTTGCTTAATAATCAATACAAAAACAATTCATTATTGCATTTTCTAAAATCTATTCAGCCTTAACACCTTGTGTCCAGGCTGTCTCTAAATAGTCTTGGTATGAGAAGTCTTCTGTATAAGTTATCATCCGGTCATGAATTGTATCCACCCAAGAGGCCTGCGCAGTATCTTGTCCTTTATAATCTGCTAAAGGGAAACTTTCATAAGCCGTTTTATTGGCTGTACCTGAAAAGTATGTTGGCATAAATTTCCCTTCGCTCACCTGCACTTCACCATTCTCGTCACGATTAAAAGTGATTTCATGAATACCGCCTAACTTGTTATCATCCGCATCCTGCCCTGTCATGAAAGAAGCTTGCGAATAAATAACATAGGTATCTTTATCATTCAGCCAGTTGACCGGTTGAATATCGTGTGGATGTCCACCAATTACTAATTTTACACCGGCATCTGCTAATGCCTGAGTTACAGCTATTTGTTCATCATCAGGTAAAGTCCCATATTCAGTTCCCAAATGTAGCGATACAACCACCGCATCTACTTGATCTCGCAAATTGGTAACTTCCTCTAACATCACTGGTAATTCAGCATAATTGACTACCCAAGGTTCGTCTTCAGGTGGAATCATACCGTTAGTACCATATGTATAGGATAGAAAGCCTAATTTAATACCATTTTTCTCAACAATTCTAGACGTTTCCTTATCTTCTTCACTGGCGAAAGCACCGTAATACATCAACCCAGCCTCATCCAAGTAATCCATCGTCATATACGCACCATCCTCAAATTGGTCTAGTGTATGGTTAGTTGCCGTTGAAACCGCGTCAATTCCCGCCCGTTTCAAACTACCAAGGATAGATGAAGGCATATTAAAGTTTGGATAGCTAGATATCGGTAAATCAGGATACGCTGCAGGAATCTCTAAATTGGCTACAGTATAGTCTGCATAAGATGTAAAAGCAGCAATTCTAGCAATCATTGGGTCGAAATTATATTCAGAAACACCTAGGTCAACAGATGCATTTTCCCCACCGTAGGCAATTAAATTATCCGCAGTTAATGCGTCAACCTCTTGGAGTTTAGCGGACTGTTCCGCAAATACATCTGCAGACGTATCCGCAGTTGCTGTTACCTCTGAATGGATTAATACATCCCCAACGGACCGTAACACAAAAGTACCATCCTCACCTTGCCACTGTTCTTCAACTTCTTTAGCAGGAAGCTGGGATAAAAAGGTCGGAACTTGTATAACTGGCTTATCATCACTAACTTGTTCTTCATCTTTTATCTGTAGATCCTTTGGTGAAATGGCCCTTTGATAAGCTAATCCTATACCCGATAAGCAAACAATACCTATAGCTATAATCAATAGTAAGATTCGATTACCTTGATTCATTTTCTTCATCTTGCACCCCTCCTAGTTACTATACCAATCATAATGGAAGTGTTTTTAAACAACAAGGAGAAAAATACTCACCCATAATAGAAGATATGCATATTCTAGGCATGCTATAAACTTTATCAATCAGCCAGTTAGGAAATAGTGCTTCTATTTATTTTGATAGTTGCTTTAAGGATAAATAACGTTACTATATTACTATTTTTAAATAAAAAAAGCCTCCAAAACTTTCGCTTTGGAGAACTTTTGTTTCATTATGCATCCTTAGTAGAGTCACGTAAGATAAACTTATGTGGTAAGGTAACATGGTTTTCAATTTCATCTTCTTTATTCATTAATTTGGTTAAAATACGCATTGAAACTGCACCAATATCATACAATGGTGGTTCAATTGAAGTTAAAGTTGGTCTTACAATTTCAGTTAGCGCTGTATTATTTGATGTGACAATAGCGAATTCTTCTGGTACTTTCACACCATTATCCACCATGTGATTTGTTACTTTAACAGCTAACTCATCACCAACTACTACAATACCATCTGCTTTTGAATCACGAATTTGTTGAGCGATGTCTTCACCATTTTTAAAACGAGAATCAGCCACCTCAAATAATAATGATTCATCCACTTCTTTACCAGCTTCTTCCAAAGCTTTTAGGTAACCTTGGTAGCGGTCTAGGTTATTGTTAAAGTATGGTTTTGCGGCTAAGAAACCAATATTTTGATATCCTTGTGCGAATAAACCAGATACAGCTTCATAGAACGCTTGAGTGTAGTCAATATTTACTGATGGTATCTCATTACGATCATCATTTAAACCTGCTAATACAAATGGTGTATTCGTACGGTTAATTTCTTCACGTACAGTGTCAGATAATTGGTGTCCCATATAAATAACACCATCTACTTGTTTTGCTAGAATATTTGATAATACTTGAGATTCTTTTTTGTTATCAGCATTATCTAGGATAATATTATACTTATACATTGATGCAATATCATCAATCCCTAATGCTAACGAACTAAAGAAATTATTTGTGATATCCGGTAATAATACCCCAACTGTTGTTGTTTTTTTACTTGCTAATCCACGTGCAACCGCATTTGGGCGGTAATCTAGTCGTTTAATTACATCTAATACTTTCGCACGCGTTGAAGGTTTCACGTTCGTATTGCCATTAACAACACGAGAAACTGTCGCCATTGACACTTGCGCTTCTCGCGCAACATCATAGATTGTAACAGTTTGTTTTTCCATCTTCATCGCTCCTTTTAATAAATTTGTTTTCATACTTACATTGCCAAATATAGCATTAAAAAGTTATATTTGCAAACGTTTTCTTTGGTATGATAATTGCTTTCATTCGCATTTTCATATTCTATCAGTATTTACAGCGTTTAACAAGTCATTTTCATAAAAAAGTGCAAATTTTGCATGATTTTTATAGAAAACAACAAAAATTGCCTACAAGTATTTCAAAATCTCGAAATACTTGTAAGCAATACTGTATAACTATTTAGTTTTATACTTATTTCTCTTTAACTTCTTCTACTTGTTCTTTTACTTTTTCAGCATCTTCTTTAAGTGGTTGTTTCTTAGAAGCTGTTTTATCAGTAACATCTTTCACTTCTTCAGTACCTTCTTTAACTTCAGCCTTAGCATCTTCAGTCGCTTTAGCTGTTGTATCTTTCGCATCTGCGTAAGCACTAGCAACTTCATCGCGCGCTTCTTGGTATTGTTTAGTCGCTTCAGTTGTTGCTTCATTTAATTGTGACTTTAATACTTCTGCTGACTCTGATAAGTTTACACGGATATCTTGAGCAGCATCACTTGCAGTTTGATACATTACGTTACCCTTTTCAGTAACAATATCTGCATAATCTAAAGCTGTATCACGAAGAACATTTGCTTGTTGATTTAAATCGTCGCGGAATTCACGTCCTGATTTTGGCGCAAATAATAAAGCTGCTACCGCACCTGCTGTTCCCCCGATAATTGCACCTAATAAGAATGAACCTGTATTTTTAGACATATATATTTCCTTCTTTCTTTAAATAATATTATTGATTAATATGGTTTAGATTGTGAATTTTCTTGAGCCTTACGTACTTGGCGTTTTTGGTATAAAGCCTTAGCTGATTGCCCAACCTTTTGAATACTAGTGACAGTAGGTTGACCAGGCTTGACGATTTGATCAGTAGTTACTGCGCTAAGCGTTTCGTTATCAGACCCACCCACTGTTTTTTCTTTAATATCATCTACTTTAGTTTGTGCAGTATTGGTAATATTTAGCACTAGGTTACGCGTAGAATCATTCACGTCTGAAACAGTTACACCAATATCCCCAATTGCTTTAAACAACGGGTCAACCTGCGCCACTTTTCCGTTTACATCATCTAATAAAACATTAGATTTATTGAGTAATCCTTGCACCTCAATTGATAATGCATCCACATCCTTGGTGACTACCTTTACTGTTTCATTCGCTTCATTAACAATACCCGTTACTTCCTTCATGGTCTTTGTTAGCTCACGTAAGAATAGAATAATGTAAATCACTAATGCCGCAAATGCTATTGCTGCAATTAAGCCCGCAATTTGGCCTCCGGTCATGTAAAAATCACTCCTTCTCCATCTCTCATACCATTAAATATAAGATATTTAATATATAACTATAAGAATATTTTACCATAGACTGCAAGGGCTTTACAAAACATAACGCACTTATTTTAAGGAAATAAATCTTGCATCCACATCTATTTATTGTCTATTTTGCAAATAACTTTACAATAATTTCCCCATTAGATAACATTAATAAAAAAGGTGAATAATGAAAGGATGATTTATTTGGATCAAATTAGACAATGGTGGCGCACATATATTGAATCCATCGATTATGCTAGCTTACTATCCAGCTTCATTTCGACTGTATTTGAATTAATAATCACTATTATAATTTTTTGGATTGTAAAAAAAATTGTCGACCGTATTGTTGATGTATACTT
>JAEZWY010000040.1 GCA_023442905.1 Bacillota bacterium
AAAACATACTCATCATCTCTGCAACACTTTCGTTATCTTCAATCATCAAGATGTTCATGTTTTCGTCCTCCTTATAAGTCAAATGATTCCTTTAATATTTAGTCCGGCGCTACTATTGGGTGGTTTAGGGCAGAATCTCTATTCTCCTATATTGTACCCTAAAATACCTAACGACCGGCTATCTTTACCTATCTTTTGGTTTAATTTTATAAAATATCAAAAAAATATGAACTTTTTTGGGGGAATTGGCGAATAAATACGTATGTAATAGATTGGAGGGGTAACCTCTATTGAGTCAGAAACCTTAGGAGGATGAAAAATGAATCAAGTGCAATTAATCGGACGTCTAGCCAGAGAAGTCGCCCTAACTGAAATTTCAAATAACCGCCAAGTGGTCAACAATGCAGTAGCCATTAACCGCAAAGGAAAAGATGGGACTGACTACGTCGACTGATATGCTCCCCCTAAAGTAGACACTTAATAAAATAAGTCTACTTTAGAGGGGATTTTTTTATGAATAGAAAAGTATATTCTGCAGATGTGTTAGAAAAATATATTCTGATGTTCATCAAAGATGGTATAAATTATCCAACTTTGGTAAAAGAGTATGGGTTATCGATACATAATACAATATTCTATCAATATGTTAATAAATATCGAAAGTATGGTTTAGAGGCCTTGAAACCTAGAAAATTAAATAATATATATTCTGAAGAATTTAAACAAAAGGTAGTTAATGCTTATTTAAATGATGAGGGATCTCTTCGAGATCTAACACTAAGATTCAATGTTCCTGCTGTATCAACTGTAAGTTATTGGATAATGAAGTATACTGAGGGTAAAAGTAGTAAGAGTTACAGTACGAAACCCGAGGTGTACACTATGAAAATGAGAAAAACAACGACCAGTGAGCGAATAGAAATTGTCAAGGATTGTTTATCCAATAACTTATCATATGTGCAAACAGCAAAAAAATATCAAGTATCTTATAATAACGTTTACTCATGGGTTCAAAAATATAAAAAACATGGAAGTGAAGGCCTAATAGATGGACGAGGACGCCGAAAACCTTCTACGATTCAAACTGAAACTGAACAGTTACGTACAGAAATAGCTGCTTTAAAAGCTAAAAATGAGTACTTAAAAACAGAGAATGCGGTATTAAAAAAGCTCGAGGAGATAGAAAGAGGGTCGATATTAAAAGAGCACGATATGAAGCGGAATTTCAAACCATCTCCTGCCTCAAAGAAAAAGGATTCAAAATAACTCTTTTATGTCAGGTATTAGGGGTTAGTCGTGCTGGATATTATAAGTGGTTAAAACGAAAGCCGACGGCTGAGGAAATACGCTTAAATAATATCATGAAGACAATTATTGACGTGAATGAAGAAGTTAATGGTATATATGGATATAGGAGAATGACGATTTATTTGAATCACTATTGTGAGGAGAAAGCTAATCATAAATGTGTATACAGAGTAATGACTCATTTAGGTATAAAATCAGTTATTCGTAAGAAACGATACCACTATAAACCGCATAAACCACAAAATGTAGCTGAAAATGTGTTAAATCGCGAATTCAAAAAAACGTATAAAGCAAATGAAGTCCTGTTAACTGATGTAACAGAATTAAAATACAATAACCACTCTAAAGCCTATTTGAGTGCAGTTTTGGATTATGGTGAGAAGAAAATTATTGCGTGGAAATTAGGAATTTCCAATAACAACCACCTCGTAGCTGAAACATTTAAGCAAATTGAAGGTCAACTGTTACCAAATAAGACCTTGATACATAGTGATCGTGGTTATCAGTATACTTCCCATTGGTTCAAAGAATATATAAAGAGAAATGAGGTTATACAAAGTATGTCGAGACCAGGCTATTGTATTGATAACGGACCTATGGAAAGTTTCTGGGGCATCCTTAAGGATGAGTGTTATAGAAGAAGACATTTTGAATCTTTTGAAGATTTAGAGAGCGCCATTAATACTTACATTAACTTTTATAACTCGAAACGCGTTACTTTATCAATGGGATTACGGATTCCATTATAAGAAAAAGCCATGCATGAGAAATTCATACATGGCACACAAAAATTTGTTTATTTGCTTGTCTACTTGACAGGGGGCAGTTCAGACTTTATTCCAATTACCGCTTGGAATGGGACGGCTAAACTCATTGATACCTATATGCAAAAAGGCGATGAATTAGCGGTTGTTGGTCAATTGCGTATGCGTCAGTTTGAAAATAAACAAGGGCAAAACGTCTCAACAATTGAGGTTCAAGTATCTGAAGTGACTTTCCTTCGTAAGAAAATTGGCATTGATCAACCACAAAATCCAGATGAACAATTAATGACCAATATTGAAACCCTGATTTTAGATTAATCAAGATAACAAACTATACTAGCTCAATTTAAATTTGGCCCCATCCTGATTTAGATAGGTCCCACACTTTCCAGTAGAAAAATGTTCCAGTACAATAGACTTAACGATAGGCTATTAAAAAGGGCTATTAACGAAACTATTGTAGCTAGGTTTTGGTTAGAGGGAGAGCGAGTGTGTCTATTTTTCAGATTGTCTATGTCCTTTGCCTAGCCATCCAACTAGGCTTCTATTTTTCTTTCTCCAACACCATCATGCCAGTTCTTGGTAAACAAGCCGGTAACGTTGGCCAAAGGATTATGCAGGACATCAATAAGCAGGTTGAAAACGACCAATTTCTAGGCAGTTTTTTTCACCGATATTTTTATTCATTGCGATGATTTTGCTGGGCAACCCCATTGACTGGCAAATGTATCTGAGCTTTGTGATTTATTTTGTCGGTGTCATCGGCGTAACTATCGCCTTCAATATGCCACTAAACCGCCAACTAGCTAACCGGAAAATCCGAACCGATTGGACTGACTTTGCCCACCAATGGTCTAGGTGGAACCATGTAAGAACTGGATCTGCCCTAGTTGCCTTAGCCCTAGCTATCAGCTAATAATAATATTAGCTACACCAACATCTAGTGATTAAACATACCATCACCTAATTATTCACTAAACCAAACATAATATCAACTGGTCACCTGCACATGCATCAGCTATAGAAAAGGTCTTGTGACTGAAGAAAATCTTCGCTCACAAGGCTTTTTTATCGTGAATTTTTTAAGCCGTTTTTACTGAACAATCATCTGGCTGAATGATTATCCGATATAATGACCAATACTGAATTTTGGCGCCTGCTATAACCAAATGATTATATCCACGAAAATTGCAATTAAAAAAGCGATTTTCAAGCAGTCACCCACCGTCAAATCGCTTCATTCTATATCTATTCTTCTAAATTTATTCTACTGTGTAATTGCTGTATTTCTTAATTGCTCAGCGTATTGGTTAATCTTACGTAGTCGGTGGTTGACACCTGATTTAGAAATCGGTTCACCGTCAACCAGTTCCCCTAATTCTTTAATAGATGCCTCTGGGTTTTCCAACCGCAGTAAGGCAATCTCTTGTAATTTTTCAGGCAATTCACCAATCCCAACGGTTGATTGAATCAATTCGATATTTTCAACCTGCTTGGAAGCTGCTGTCACCGTCTTATTCAAGTTGGCATTCTCACAGTTGACAATCCGGTTGACTGAATTCCGCATGTCGCGAACAATCCGAATATCTTCAAACTTCAGCATAGAAGAAGTGGCCCCAATTAGGGCTAAGAAGTCAGCAATCTGTTCTGACCCTTTTAAATAAGCGATATAACCGGACCGACGTTCCACTGACCGCGCATTTAAATTAAACTGGTTCATCATAGTCACCAAGTCTTCGCAA
>JAEZWY010000235.1 GCA_023442905.1 Bacillota bacterium
AACCAAAAGAAATCGTTGAAAAAATGATTACTGGTCGTTTACGTAAATTCTTCGCAGAAATCTGCTTAGTTGATCAAAAATACTTATTAGATGACAGCAAAACTGTTGCAGAAGTTGCAAAAGAAAACAATGCTGAAATCAAAGGTTTCTTCCGTTTTGAAGTCGGCGAGGGTATCGAAAAACGCCAAGACGACTTTGCTAGTGAAGTTGCTGCTCAAATGGGTAAATAATTTAACAACATCCCGATATAGACTTTTTGAATTTGCTTAAGATAGAGAAGTAATGAAGAGGGAATTTAAAATAGGTTGGGAAAGGTTTCTTTCTCAACCTTTTTAGTAAGGAGAATAGAATGACGGAACCTAAATATAAGCGTGTAGTTTTAAAACTTTCAGGTGAGGCTTTATCTGGTAACAATGGTTTTGGTATTGATCCAGAAACAATGAAAGGTATTGCAAAAGAAATCAAAGAAGTTCATCGTTTGGGCGTTCAAATTTCAATCGTCGTAGGTGGCGGTAATATTTGGCGTGGTAAAACTGGTGAAGAAATGGGTATGGAACGTGCACAGGCGGACTACATGGGTATGCTTGCTACTATCATGAATGCCCTAGGTTTACAAGACGTTTTAGAGAACATCGGTGTACCAACACGTGTACAAACCTCAATTGAAATGCGTCAGATTGCTGAACCATATATCCGCCGTCGTGCTGAACGACACCTAGAAAAAGGACGCGTTGTCATTTTTGCTGGGGGTACTGGTAATCCTTACTTCTCAACGGATACGACAGCTTCATTGCGTGCTGCTGAGATTGAGGCAGATGTTATTTTAATGGCTAAAAACGGTGTTGATGGCGTTTACTCTGATGACCCTCGTAAGAATGATGCAGCAGTTAAATATGATAAATTATCGCATCTAGAGGTTATCAGCAACAACTTACAGGTAATGGACACTACAGCTTCATCATTAAGCATGGATAATAATATTCCTTTAGTTGTATTCAACTTAAATGAAGAAGGTAATATTCGCCGTGTTATCCTAGGTGAAGATATTGGTACAACAATAGAAGGGTAAGGGAGTTATTTCAATGGCTATTGATAATTTACTAAAAGAAACTAAGGACCGTATGGTAAAATCGGAAGAAGCATTTTCACGTACACTATCACGTATCCGTGCTGGTGTAGCGAACGCTTCTTTATTAGATGGCATTACTGTTGAATATTACGGTGTACCAACTGACTTACGTCAATTGGCGACAATCACTATTCCAGAACCACGTATGTTACAAATTTCTCCATACGATAAAAGCTCTTTAAATGATATCGACCGTGCATTGCAACAATCAGATTTAGGTATTCCACCTACAAATGATGGTTCAGTAATTCGTTTGATTATTCCAGCGTTAACACAAGAACGCCGTAAAGAGTTAAGTAAGATCGTTGGTAAAGACTTGGAAGATGCTAAAATTGCTATCCGTAACATTCGTCGTGATGCGATTGATGAAACGAAGAAAGCTGAAAAAGCGAAAGAAATTACTGAAGATGACGTACGTTCATATGAAAGTGATATCCAAGATTTAACAAACGCTGCAATTAAAAATGTTGAAAAGATTGCTTCTGATAAAGAAGACGAAATTATGAACGTTTAATTTATTTATTCATAAAAATAAGGAAAGCCAGTAAATCTCAAAATGATGATTTACTGGCTTTTTTTCTATGTCCAAATACTGTAGCGTAAATATTTGTGATGTTTAATCATAATTTTTTCTTAGACGGATAATAAAGTTAACCCCGCTGGGATGGTTATCTTCTACTGTAATCGTACCTTGGTGATCTTCAATGATTTGTTTGGCAATTGCTAAGCCGAGTCCATAGCCAGATGTTTCGCTTGCTCTTGAAACTGAATCACGATAAAAGCGTTCGAAAATCCTGTCTTTATCGGCATCGTCAATGCTAGTTCCAGTATTTTTTACATGGATATACCAATGTCTTTTACTAGTGTATGAGTTAACAGAAATTGTGTCATCAGCCTTAGTGTATTTAAGTGCATTATCTAAAAGAATAACTAATACTTGGTGAATCTTCTTTTGGTCAACTTTGACAATTGCTTTGCCATTATTTGACAAATTAAAATTCTTATCAGCAATTGTAGCTAGATCTCTGAATGGATCAGTGACTTGCTTGATAAAGGGCTGAATATCCGTTAGTGTGAGGTCCAATGTTTGTTCATTAGCATCACCGCGTGCAATAGTTAATAAATCACTTGTTAAACCTGTCAATCGTCTAGTTTCATTTAAGGCTTGAGCAATACTTTCTGACTCATCAATAATTTTAGCATTAGGCTTGGTAAATAAATGGTCTAGATTATTTTGGATAATAGTTAAGGGTGTTCGTAATTCATGCGATGCATTCTCAACGAATTCTTGCTGTTTTTTCCAAGCTTTTAAGATTGGTTGCATATTTACTCTAGATAAATAATAAGCAATACCAATAGATATGAGCCAAAAGCCGATTAAGGAAATAATTAAAATATTTTGAAAATTAGCCACTGCATTGGCAATTTGATCAGTATTAGCTAAAACCGTAATATAGGCTACTTCACCGTTATTATCCGGTGCAACACTTGTGATGGTACGAAAATGAAATTCTTGATTATCATCTGTTATCGTCACTTCTTCAATTTCGTCAAGATTTGCTGTAGATAAGTCTAAACTAGCTATCTGACTATAAATATCCCCTAATCCATCTTGATTTACTATTTCTCCGTCTACATCCCAGAGCACTATTTGACTATTAAATCGGTTTAATCCCGGTTCCTCAGGATGATTCATTTCAGCTTGATTAGGAATAAAATCATCTGTAGCGCGCTGAATTTCATCAGCAATCATTTGTGTATTCGTTGCTAGATTAGTTAAAGAGATATCCGTTTCTGAATAGGCTGTTGCATGTAAAATTTGCAGTGTAATGATGGCTAATGCCAAAAATACCATAGCAAAAGCACCCATATTTAATAAAAAGTAATGCCAACGTTGACGTATACTACGCTTTTCTTGTTTTTGATGCTTATTTACCTTCTTATTATGTTGCCACATAGACTAAACCTCTTCAATTTCTACTAACATATAACCTACATTTCGAATAGTTGTAATTGATTTATCAAGTTGGACTGCTTTTAAATGTTTCCGTAGATTAGACATATA
Source organism: Bacillota bacterium (assembly GCA_023442905.1). Lineage (GTDB taxonomy): Bacteria > Bacillota > Bacilli > Lactobacillales > Aerococcaceae > Aerococcus. The sequence goes on from JAEZWY010000235.1 coordinate 3,195, forward strand.
TACTTCAACAACTGTAATAGCTGTTTGTGAGTTAAAGCCCCAAATTCGGTCAAAAATTTGCTCCTTTGTTAAGATAATCCCTTTATTTTGAATTAAATAAACTAATAGGTCTAGTTCTTTTCCAAGGATGGGAAGTGTTTCTTGGTTTACTATGACGGTCATTTTTTCTAAATCAATAGTTAAATCTTGGTAGTGTAATTGATGATCATCAAAAAGACCAAGGGACCTTCTTAATAGGGCACGAATACGCAGTAGCAATTCCTCTCTATAAAAGGGTTTAGTAAGATAATCATCAGCACCTGCTTGAAAGCCTTCTACCTTATCTTCTAATCCATCTTTAGCCGTTAGAATAAGGACAGGCGTCTTGATGTGGTCCGCTCGTAATTTTGATAGGACTTGGTAGCCGTTCATACCAGGTAGCATTAAGTCTAAGATAATCAAATCGTAAGTTTGGCCACTCGCTTCAAAAAGCGCATCATCTCCATTATAAACTTGTTTAATTGTTACTTGAGTAAGATCTAAACAAATTTCCTTTATATTTTCAGACAATTTCTTATCATCTTCTACTATCATAATTTGAATCATGATGTCACACTCTTTTCTATTGCAAGTTTTTAATAGCTTATCATGTTTAGCCAGAAAAATAAAAAGACTTAAGAATTTTTAAAGGAACTGTCATTTAAGTTAACTTTAAGCTACGGCATGTAAATTAATAATATCAAAAGAGCAATTAAGAAATAAGGAGGAAATATCATGAAACTAAAAAATGTTTTTCAACGTAAGGAAACGAAGTATATATTAAGTCAGGAAGATTTTCATAAATTTTTCCATGATTTGCAAAAGGAAATGTCAGTAGATGAATACGGACAACATACTATTTTATCTCTTTACTTTGATACTGATGATTTTCGCTTAATTAAAAAATCTTTAGATAAGCCCGTATATAAGGAAAAATTTCGTATACGTGCATACGGAGTCCCAGGAGAAGGGTCTTTAATCTTTTTAGAAATTAAGAAGAAAGTTAACGGTATCGTCTATAAACGGCGAATACCTATGTCGTATGATCAATATCTTCACTGGTTAGAAACTGGGGAATTTCCAGAAGAATCCGCGGAAATGAATCAACCGATTTCTAAGCAAATAGAAGCAGAAATTACTTGGCTATTTAAAAAGAATCGATCACTAGCACCTAAAGTTTTAATCGCTTATGATCGAGTTTCACTTTTTGACCATGAGGATGGTGAATTTCGCGTGACATTCGATCAAAATATTCGTTATCAAAATGATCAATTAGGTGTGATTGAAAATGATAAGGGTGAATTAGTCGCACCAGAATTAGGCGTTTTGATGGAAGTTAAGGCATTAGGTGCATATCCATTATGGTTTGTAAGCCTGCTTGACAAGTATCAAATCAGAAAATCAAGTTTCTCAAAATACGCTGAAACTTATGAACGTCACTTATATAGAGAGGAAGAGTTATTACATGTTAACTAGTATATTTTCAGGAGATGCCACAACTTTAGTTTTTAGTGAATTATTAATTTGTACCTTAGTATCGATAGTTTTAGGGCTATTGGTTGCTGGTGTCCATATGGTAAAAAATGCCTATTCCAAAAATTTTATTATCACTTTAGCAGTACTGCCAGTACTGGTACAATCCGTCATCATGTTAGTGAATGGAAATCTAGGAACAGGGGTCGCTATTTTAGGGGCATTCTCACTAATTAGATTCCGGTCTGTTCCCGGTGGTGCCCGTGATATCGCTTCAGTATTTTGGGCGATGGGTATTGGATTAGCAACAGGTATGGGGTATGTAGGCTATGTCGTTATTTTCTCAATTATTGTAGCTATACTCTTAGTTATTTTATATAAAATACCATTTGGAGAAACTGGAAACAATGTGAAACGCGAATTAAAAATTACCATTCCAGAAGATTTAGATTATCCTGATTTATTTGAAGATATTTTTGACAAATATACTGATATGGCCAGTTTAGAAAGTGTCCGTACAACGACTATGGGTAGTTTATATGAATTACGCTACCACTTATTGATAAAAGACCCATCAATAGAAAAAGCCTTAATTGACGAAGTAAGAGTTAGAAACGGTAACTTGCCAGTAGTTCTAGGAAAAGTGGCTACTACGCCAGACCAATTATAAAGGAGAAAGAAGTATGAAATTTAAAACAAAAAAATTTAATGGAAAAAAAGCCATCATGCCCATACTAGTAGCAGGTTTGCTACTAGGGGCCTGCGATCAGATAATGCAAGATACAAGTGCAAGTGAGAGTAATAGCGCTAGTTCAAGTGAAACCACAAACGCAAACGCATCGGTTAGCGATGACTCTGGTGATGCAACTACTGGGACATACGGTACTTATGAAGAAGAAGATCTGGATACTAGCTACGATAGTGAAGAAGCCCAAACGATTACCTTATCGGATAACGGAACCGAAGCAGTGGACGGTATAACAGTGGATGCTTCAACCGTTACGATTACCGAAGCAGGTACTTATGTGATTGAAGGAAGTTTGAGTGATGGTCAATTACAAGTTTCAGTAGGGTCAGAAGATAAAGTTCATTTAATATTTAACGGGGTGACTATTCATAATGAGGATGGCCCTGCGGTAAATATCACTGAGGGTGAAAAAGTAATCACGACACTTGCTTCTGGTACAACCAATACCTTAACTGATGGCAGTTCTTATACGCTGGATACAGATGAAACTGAGCCTGACGCTACATTTTATTCTAAGGCAGATTTAGTTATTAATGGAGATGGTAAATTAGTCGTAGAAGGAAATTATTCAAACGGCATTCGCTCAAAAGATGACCTAATTCTTGTTTCTGGTGAATATGAAGTAACTGCAGTGAATAATGCTTTGAAAGGTAAGGATACAGTTGCGATTTTAGATGGTACTTATCAAATAACCACCTCAGAAGGTGATGGTATTCAAGCGAATAATGAAGAAGATGCAGACTCAGGAAATGTTTACATTGATGGTGGTACAATAAATATCAATTCAGGTAGAGATGGTATTCAGGCGGTCACTAAATTAGCAGTTCAAAATGCAGATATTACAATTCAAACAGCAGATGGTGCTAATAGTACTGATATTGATACAGCTGAATCTTATAAAGGACTAAAAGCAACAGGTAGTGTAGAAATCAGTTCTGGTACTATAAGTTTAAATACTGCTGATGACGGTGTTCATGCAAATGATTCTATTAGCGTAATTGGCGGTGACCTAACGATTGCATCAGGAGATGATGGTATGCATGCAGATGAGAATTTAACTATTTCAGCTGGTACCATAGATATACAAGAATCATATGAAGGTATTGAATCTTCAGTAATTCAAATTGATGGTGGGGATATATCAGTTGTTGCAACCGATGATGGATTGAATGCAGGTGGTGGATCCGATACGGATACTACAACTGGAACATTCGGTGAAGATACCTTTGGTGCAGGCCAAATGGGCGGCGGTATGGATGTAGATGAAACTAAACAAATGAATATTACTGGTGGTACTTTAGTGGTTGATTCCGAAGGTGACGGATTAGATTCTAACGGGACAATTACCATGTCTGGTGGTGTTGTTATCATTAATGGTACGACTAGTGGTGGAAATGGTAGTTTGGATTATGGTAGCTCATTCTCTATAACAGGTGGTACATTGGTTGCTACAGGTACTTCTGATATGGCACAGAATGCCTCTGAAGGTAGTCAAGTATCATTGGGTATTACTTATGATACAAGTCAAGAAGCAGGTGAAATAATTAGCCTTTTAGATGAAGAGGGTAACGTAGTATTATCTTTTGTACCAGAAAAAACCTATAGCCATGTCGTAATTTCTAGCCCCGACTTAACAACTGGTACATACACATTAGTATCCGGTGGTGAAAATGATGGAGAAGCAAGTAATGGATTATATGAAGGTGGTACAGTTACAAACGGTACCGAATTAGCAGAACTTTCTGTGACTGACACCATTACTAATTTAACTTCAACTGGCGAAACAGTGACAAATACTGGCATGATGGGTGGCGGACAACCAGGTCAGCCAGGAGAAATGGCAGAACCAGCACAATAATTGTAGACATATAAAATAATGATTAACACTCTTAGCCATTTAATTAATGCCCTTAAAGTAGGTCCTTAAATTAGGAAGACTACTTTAAGGGTATTTTTTTATGTTAATAATGAGAATGAATCTGCATATTCTATCCCCAGCATGAATATAAGTAGAAAGTACCGTTAAGCTAGGGGATAAGTATAGGTTTTTCTCTGGATTTTTGATACAATTGTTTAGAATTACAGATGGAGGTTCAATATGGTAACAGACGTAAACTATAATCCAAACTTACCAGTGCCTAATCATATTGCAGTGATTATGGATGGAAATGGTAGATGGGCACAGGACCGCGGATTAAAACGAACAGATGGACATTCAGAAGGTTTAAAAGCTCTTAAACGTGTGGTAATCGCGGCACATAAAATGGACGTAAAAGTATTAACCGCCTATGCCTTTTCAACAGAAAACTGGAAGCGTCCACTTACAGAAGTAAATTATTTAATGGGCCTACCCAAAGTATTGAATGATGAAATCTTACCTGATTTAATCGAAAACAATGTACTAGTGCGAATGAGTGGAAACTTTGACAAAGTTCCTTTAGGTACTAAAAAATATATTCAAAATGCAATTGATCGAACAAAAAATAATACTGGGTTGATTTTAAATATTGCTTTTAATTATGGTTCCCGTGATGAAATCACTAAAGCTGTTCAAGCAATTGCGACAGAAGTATCAAAAGGTGATTTAAAGGTAAAAGATATTTCTGAGCAGACGATATCTGACAAATTATATACCGCACAACTTGGTGAATATGCAGATCCGGATTTATTGATTCGATCAAGTGGTGAAGTACGTTTATCAAATTATTTACTGTGGCAACTAGCATATAGTGAAATGTTGTTTACAGAAACGAAATGGCCTGACTTTGATGAAGCAGTGCTACAAGAGTGTGTTGGAGAATTTCAGCGAAGAAATCGTCGATTCGGAGCGATAGATACCAAATAGAAAGAGAGGGGTTTTCATGACACAAAGAGTTATCAGTGCTGTTGTTGCTCTTGCCATTTTTATCCCACTTTTACTGATAGGGGGCCGTCCATTTGATTTGATGGTAGCAGTTATTGCAGCTGTTGCTTATTATGAAATTTTACAAATGGCAAAAATACCATTTCCATCATGGCGTGGTGTGATTGGCTTAGTCACTATGATGTTGCAGTTATTACCATCCTATTATCTTGCACTACTACCACAAGATATTGACTATATGACCTTATACTTTGCTGGGGTTGCGATGTTACTGATGGTTATGGTGTTTAAGCCAGAAGATATTAATTTTGAGCAAGTTGGGGTTATCAGTTTGGCAGCTCTGTATGTAGGGCGTGGTTTTCATTTATTAATCGAGACTAGGTTAATGGGATTATTGCCCGTCATTTATGTTCTAATCATTATTTGGGGTAATGATACATTTGCTTACTTAGTAGGAAGACAAATTGGTCGCACACCATTAGCGCCAAAAGTGTCCCCAAATAAAACGATAGAGGGTTCTTTAGGTGGTATTGTAGGCGCATTTGCCTGTTCGAGTATTGTGTTGTATTTTAACAATATATTTGGCTTATCCATTATTGATAACCTTATTTTAGCCATAATTTTAGGTTTCCTAGGCCAAATTGGTGACTTGATAGAATCTTCCTTAAAACGTAGCTACCAAGTTAAAGATTCTGGTAATATTATGCCTGGTCACGGTGGTTTCCTTGACCGTTTCGATAGTTTGCTATTAGTTTTACCCATGTTTTATTTTTTGATTCCATTTTTAGGATCATAGTTAGGAGCGCATTATGACGACCATTATCGCATTTATATTTATTTTCTCAGTCATCGTTATTGTCCATGAATTTGGTCATTATTATTTTGCAAAAAAAGCAGGTATTCTAGTTCGTGAATTTTCAATTGGCATGGGGCCAAAAATTTTTCATTTTGAGGCTGAAGAAACAACATATACTGTACGGATGCTACCAATAGGTGGTTATGTACGTATGGCTGGATTAGAAGAAATGTCTGACACCCTAACAAAAGGGATGCAAGTCGTCATTGAACAAAATGAAGAAGGCGTTGTAGACATTATTTCTTTAGAAAATGAAAGTCAAAATTTTTCTGGTTTACCATTGGAAGTTTGGGCAGCTGATCTAGAAAAAGATATGTTTGTTGAAGGGATTCCTTATGGTTTCGAAGATAAAGTACGATACCAGGTCTCAAAAACAGCCAATATTATCGAATCTGATGGTACAATTGTTAAAGTTGCACCAATTGAACGTCAGTTCCAATCAGCTAATATCTGGCAAAGATTAATAGTCAATTTTGCTGGACCAATGAATAACTTTATCTTAGGTATATTAGCATTTATCATATTAGCCTTTATGCAAGGTGGTGTTTGGTCGAATACTGCAGAACTTGGTGTTATTCAAGCAGATTCAGCAGCACAAGTAGCTGGTTTAGAAGAAGGGGACCAAATAGTTGCTATAGATGGACAAGACGTTGAAACGTTTGACGATATGCAAGCCATTGTACAAACGAATCCAGATCAGTCTTTAACCTTTACGATTAACCGCGATGGTCAAGAACAAGACATTGACGTAACGCCAAAAGCAACAGAAGTTACTTCGGGTGAAACGGTTGGTATGATTGGGGCACAAAGAGTGCAAGATACCTCTTTTATGGCTAAAATTACCTACGGATTCACAAGCACTTGGACCATGATCACCGGTATTTTCTCTATCATTGGTGGCATGTTTAAAACTGGCTTTGATATTAATAATTTCGGTGGACCCGTTTACATGTATCAAACAACCTCACAAGTGGTATCCTTTGGTTTGGCAGGAATTATTTCCTGGTTAGCTTCTTTAAGTATTAATTTGGGAATCGTGAATTTATTGCCAGTACCTGCTTTAGATGGTGGTAAAATTGTATTGAACTTTATAGAATTAGTTCGAGGTAAGCCATTGCAAGCTAAGACAGAAGGTATCATTAATGTTGTAGGGGCAGTTCTGGTTATCGTCTTGATGATTGCCGTTACTTGGAACGATATTATGCGGATGTTTGGATAAATGTCCTGTTTAAAAATTAAAATTAAAAATGTACGTCAAAAGGCCACGGAGATGGCCTTTTGTTATTAAAATAGGAAGGAAATGTGTGTATGTCAGAATCTAAAGAAGCCTTATTTCAAGCACTACTAGGCCAAATAAATTGGACAGAAGAAAATACTACAATCCAAAATGGTTGGTTAGAGAATGTCATTGTTCATACAAAATCACGATTATGGCAATTTAAAATAGGTTTACCAACGCGACTAGATGCCGCCACTTTCTTAACCTTTGAAGAATACCTTAAAAATGGATTTGATCACGTTGGTTCAGTAGACTTTTCAATTGAGGTAACTGACCAAAGTCAACCAGCTAATAAAGAAGTGTTGGATTACTGGCCAATTATTGTTAATCGATCAGGTATTTCTAATGGAATCGCCAAGGCTACTTTTCAAGGGCAATTACCATCATTTGAAAATAATCGTTACTATATCCGCGTTGATAATAAGCCTTTGAAGCAAATTATTCAAGAAAACTATTTGGAAGTTATTAAGCAAAACTATCAAATGGTTGGGTTTCCCAATGTACCGTTTGAGATCATTATAGATGAAGAAACGGCCAAAGATCGTCGAGATGTATTCGTCGAGCGAGCTAATGAGCTAGCTGAACAACAACAAGAAATGGCTAGAAAAGCTGCTGAAAAACAGAAGGAAATAGCTGCGTCAGGCAACAATGGTTCAGCTATAAAGGTTGATAAAATACAATTAGGTAAACATATACCCGTTGATGATAAGTTAAGAGCCATGAATACATACGTTGAAGAACAACGCTTTGTGTCTATGGAAGGGGTTGTTTTTGATGTTGAAGTCAAGATATTAAAAACAGGTCGTCGAATTTTAAATGCGAAAATCTCAGATTATACTTCAGCTTTCTTGATTCAAATGTTCTCTAGAACAGACGAAGATATTGCGATTTTTGATGCCATTCGTAAAGGTATGTGGCTACGAGTACGTGGAGACTTACAAATGGATGACCGATTTGCTCGTGATTTAGTCTTAAACGTTCGTGATTTAGAAGAAATCAGTAAGGCAAAACGACAAGACACTGCTGAAAAGAAAAGAGTTGAACTACATGTCCACACCAACATGTCTATGTTGGATGCGACAAATTCAATTTCTGATTTTACTAATCAAGCAAAAGATTGGGGCCATACAGCAATTGCTGTTACTGACCATGCGACACTCCAAGCTTACCCGGAAGCTTCAGGTGCGGCTAAATCAACAGGGTTGAAGATGATTTATGGTGTAGAAGCCAATATCGTAGATGATGGCGTCCCAATAGCTTACAATCCAGACCATATTGAATTGAAGGAAGCAACTTATGTGGTTTTTGACGTGGAAACTACTGGACTGTCAGCAATCTATGACAATATTATTGAGTTAGCTGCTGTAAAAATGCAGAATGGGAACGTGATTGATACTTTCGAAGAATTTATTAACCCAGGAC
>JAEZWY010000236.1 GCA_023442905.1 Bacillota bacterium
GTGCTAAGCCCGAACCGACAGCCTCTTCATTTTGGTAGAATTGGGCCGTGTCAATAGACCGGTATCCGGATGCCAATGCATCCACAACTGAGCGTTCACATTCTGAATAGTCTTTGATCAAAAAAACGCCAAATCCTAGTTGGGGCATATCTACACCATTGTATAAGCGAATATTTTCCATATTGCCACCTCCATTACCAACATTATAAATGAAAAAGCTTACAAAGTTAACATGTAAGCTTTTTGCTATATTTTTATACCAATGTGTCTGCTGAATTTTCATCCAGTGGGGTAATTGTACCTGTTTTTGTCATAGCATGAATTTGTTTTAAAATCGGTTCAAATAGGGTAATATTATCGCGGTTTTTCCCGTAGAATAATTCATTTGGCAGGAATAAGCGTTCATCCCCCGTTGCTGTCCAGTAAAGGCTGCAATCAAGCTAGAAGCTTGTGATAGCTCGATCATATGGCCATTTTTCTCAACCAATTCAATTTGGATACGTGGTTTCTCTGCACTAGGTCGGTAGAAGTCATATGGTAAGTCAAAGCGTGAATTCATCGCAACATAATAACGGATGTCATAGCCTAATTTACCAACTAAATCAATTAAGGTTTTTACGTCTGCTTGGTTTTCTTCCTCATTATAAGTAACTGACTTAAATGGTTTTCGGTTGATAAAACGATCAGCTAAGTCCCGCAATACTGGATCTTCTGCATAAACAATCCAGTGTTGGAAATAGGTTTGTAAGACGCCGTCATCTAAGCGTAGATAGTCTTCTAACGTCCAATCTTGAGTGAAAAATGGTTCTAGAAAGGATGCATAAGTATCTCGACTGGTAAAGGTATCTTTCGTCAAGAACAGCTCCTGTGCACGTTTCAGCAAGTGGTGTAGTAACATCTCCATACCTCTAGAAACTGGGTGGAAATAAACCTGCATATACATTTGATAACGGCTAGTAATATAATCTTCTACTGCATGCATACCGTTATAATCAAAACGAATACCATCATCATAAGGGTGCATTACACGCAGAATTCTACTTAAATCAAAATTACCGTAATTGGTCCCAGAGAAATAAGAATCACGTAATAGATAGTCCATTCGGTCGGCATCAATTTGACTAGAAATCAACTGGACAACTTGCGGGTTGGGATAGGTTTTATCAATCACAGAAGCCACCTGATGAGGGAAATCGGCTGCCACGCCGCGTAGAATTTGATTTACTTCAGTCGCTTCAGACAGAATAATTTCTCGCGTCATCTTTTCATGGTCAGTATCGAAAATATTTTCAAAAGTATGTGAGAATGGCCCATGCCCAATATCATGTAAGAGTGCAGCACATAAGACAACCAGTCGCTCACTATCGTCCCAAGCATCACCATCTTCAATGGCATAATTTCGTACGAATTTATCACAAATCTTTCGAGCAATCTCGTAAACACCTAAGGAATGGCTAAAACGAGAATGCTCTGCCCCGTGGAAGGTATAAGACGCCGTCCCCATCTGCTTAATTCGACGAAGGCGCTGCATTTCCTTGGTATTAATTAAATCCATAATAACTTGGTGTTGGACATGAATATAGTCATGTACGGGATCCCGAAAGACCTTCTCGGGTATGCGTTTACTAGCCTCTGCAATACTCATAACAATCTCCTTTATCAAACTCTGCTTCACTATATTTATACGTGAAAAAGGGCGATTCGTGTCTACTTGTCAGCCAATATATCGTAAAGTGCTTGGTTTCGTTTTTGCATCCGCTCAATATATGTCGCCGTATCTAATTCACTTTGATTTCTCTCATTTAAGTTGACGCCAGCGTGGGCGATAACTGCTAGCAACTGATCTACAAATTGTTCAACTGAATCAATGCTTGAAAAGTCAGAAAGGTTCGCCATGACACTTGGGTCAACTTGAGGATAGCGACCTTTTTCGTCTTGGTCCGCTTGCCCCTCTTGATACATATCAGCTACTAATTGTCCGCGACTGGTTTGATCACCAGTAATCGACATGTAAAGGTAAATACCTACCGCATGTCCAATCCGACGTTGGGCGATGCCGGCTACTTTTTGACCGTTAATTGACACGTCAAATTTCCCCGGACAGTACGAGGTCGCTACTTCCCCTACTTCTAATGTAAGTCCATGTTCATCCATCATTTCTTGTAGTAGGGCAACAATGAATTCATAGGCTTGGTCAATAGTGAAAGCGTGATTTTGCGTATCCATTAATAGGGTTAAGTTCAAGACATTGGGGTCTGACACCACCGCTAAACCACCAGCAGGGCGTACTACTGGTAAAATATCCTGGTTTTTATATAACCAAGTTACGGCCTGGTTAAAGTTGGGTAAGCGAGTATCCATTCCCCCGAGAATAACTGTTGGACGAGTTGGCCAAAAATGAATGGCTAATGGGGCTTCGAAAGTTCCTTGATTTATTGCATTTAAGATAGCATCGTCTACCGCAAAGGGCAGTAAAACTTGGTCAGCCTCATTTAAATCATAGACATCCTGACTTTTGATGATATCTTTATAGACCGCCATATTTAGCGGTTTGTTGCTTGTTTTAAAAACCTCAAACATTATGTGAAAGTCCTTTCCACTAATTTGTCTATATTGTAACATAAAAGTAGCCGTTTCCCCTATTTGACGGCGGTTTCATCGGTATACAATCTTTGAAGTCCTAAGGAATCATGTTAGAATAGGGAGGTAAAATATGCATACAATAATGAAATTAGAGGAGGTTGCCAAATGGCAAATACTGGTAAACAAGAAATCCAGTTAAAGGTTAAAAACTATATCCAACAAGATCGTGATGGTCAACAAGTGCAAGAGGAATTCACCACTAAAACAAATGGTTACTACTATGAAGTAGGCGAGGCTATTTATGTAGAATATGAAGAAAAAATTACCGAAAACATCGTAGCAGTCCGTTTAAAATTTGAAGGTAACGATAAAGTGACTATCCGTCGTCAAGTGAACGGTACAGAAACGACGATGAATTTAGTCAAAGGTAAAAAGACGGATATCCTCTACCGTGTGACAGCTGCACAAGCAATTACTTTCCAAGGACAATTAAATTTACTTACTGTAGACCAAAACGATGCGGATACCTTTAATGCCCGGATGGCATACAACCTATACCAATCAGAAGAAATGATTGGTCAATACCAAATCGAATTGCAAACAAGGGTCCATGTGTAGTAATATATAATGGATATACTAGACGATTAATCACAAGTGCGTTGGTTATAAGGCGAAAGGATGAACTAGTAGTGGAATTAAAAGGATTTGCTGGTCAAAACAAAGAACAGTTATCAATGGTTGAAGTCGCATACCAAATTTTAGTAGAAACGAATAATGTATTCGAGTTCAATGATTTATTAGCTGAAATTCAAGATTTCTTGAATATGCCACAAGATGAATTAGAAAGCAAAATGGCGAATTTCTATACAGAAATGAACTATGACGGTAGTTTTATCTCTTTAGGTGAAAACCGTTGGGGCTTACGTGAGTGGTATGCAGTTGATTCAATCGATGAAGAAATTGTTTCTTCAATTGATGATGACGATATTAAAGCGAAACACAAAGGTAGCAAGAGTCTATTGGCTTCTGTTGAAGATGAAGACTTAATTGACTACGCGTCTGACGACCCAGAAGATGTGGACTACGTTGAAGACGAAGAAGAATACGATGACGAAGAAGAAGATGAAGAAGACGAAATTTCAGCTTACTCTTCTGACTTAGGTGAATTAGGCGACGACGAGGAGGAAGACGATCTTGAAGATGGTCTTGAAGGCGACCTTAGCTTAGTTGACGAAGATGATGATGAGGAAGACGAAGAAGATTTCTAATAAAGATTTCTAAATCTCTTTATAAAAAACATGTTGTTTTTCCTTGACTCGAATAAGTAAATGAATTATTATTCTTTTTGGGCACTTTAGTTTCATTGCTAAAGTGAGATGAACACGTTACTCCCTGTCTTTCCTAGGAAAGATGGGGATTTTTTTATTTTTTCTAAGGAAAATAGTTATCCGCATCTCCCTTCTTATTGTAAGCATAAAAATTTTTAGAAAAGGAAGGATATCATGACAAAGTATATTTTTGTAACCGGTGGGGTAGTTTCTTCAATCGGTAAAGGTTTAGTGGCAGCATCTTTAGGACGTTTATTAAAAAATAGAGGTTTAAAAGTAACCATTCAAAAATTTGATCCATACATTAACGTTGACCCAGGTACTATGAGCCCTTATCAACACGGGGAAGTATTTGTATTAAACGATGGAACTGAAACAGACTTGGACTTAGGTCACTACGAACGTTTTATTGATATCAATTTAAACCAATACTCAAACGTAACGACTGGTAAAATTTACTCAGAAGTTATCAACAAAGAACGTCGCGGGGACTACTTAGGGGCAACTGTCCAAGTAATTCCACACATCACTGACTCAATCAAAGATAAAATCTTACGTGCAGGTGATACAACAGGCGCTGATGTCGTGATTACTGAGGTTGGTGGTACTGTTGGGGATATTGAATCAACACCATTCGTTGAAGCATTACGTCAAATGCGTTCACAAGTTGGTGCAGATAATGTTTGTTATATTCACACAACTTTACTGCCGTATATTGCAGCAGCTGGTGAGTTGAAAACAAAACCTACGCAACACTCTGTTAAAGAATTACGTGGTATGGGGATTCAACCTAACATCTTGGTTGTACGTTCAGAGCACCCACTACCAGATGGCATGACTGCAAAAATCGCACAATTCTGTGATGTTGAAGAAGATGCTGTTATTGAAAACCGTGATGTAGAAACAATCTATACCTTACCATTACGTCTACAACAACAAGGTTTAGACGACAAAGTATGTGAAGTTTTAGGTCTAGACGAAACACCAGAAGCAGATATGCGTGAATGGCGTAACCTTGAAAACCGTGTACTAAACCTATCTAAGAAAGTGAAAATTGCTTTAGTAGGTAAATACGTATCTCTTCAAGACGCTTACCTTTCAGTAGCAGAATCATTACGTCACGCCGGCTATGCCCATGACGCTGAAGTTGATATCGACTGGATTGACTCTGAAACAATTACTGCGGAAAACGTACAAAAGATCCTTGGCGATGCTGACGGTATCTTAGTACCAGGTGGATTTGGTAACCGTGGTATTGAAGGGAAAATCCAAGCAATCAAATATGCACGTGAAAACAACGTGCCATTCCAAGGTATCTGCTTAGGTCTACAAGTAGCTTCTATTGAGTTTGCACGTAACGTCTTAGGTTATACTGATGCCAACTCTACAGAAATCAATCCAAATACTGAACATCCAGTAATTGACTTGATGACAACACAATCAGGCCTAGAAAACTTAGGTGGGACACAACGTTTAGGTTTATACCCATGTGCCCTTAAAGAAGGTTCTAAAGCACGTGAATTATACAATAATGAAGCCTTAGTTGAAGAACGTCACCGTCACCGTTGGGAGTTTAACAATACTTACCGTGAAGAATTCGAAGCAGCAGGTATGGTCTTCTCAGGAACTTCTCCAGATGGCAACTTAGTTGAAATCGTAGAAATTCCAGAACCCCCATTCTTTGTGGCATCTCAATTCCACCCAGAATTTATTTCACGTCCAGACCGTCCACAAGCAATCTTTAATGGCTTTATTGGCGCAGCATTGGAAGCTTAAGTAGTAAGCAGATAAAAATGCAAATTATCCGTTCCTTTTGTACGTTTCGTATGAGGGGACGGATTTTTTATTGGTACGATAGTTGATTTGATAGGTTTTAATCGTAATTGTAAATATTTTATTAAAATATGTATTGACTCTGTCTTTTGAAGTCGGTACAATAGCCAACAGAGTAAAAACAGGGGAAACTGCACTAGCGTAAGGATGCCCTGAACATAAGAGCTGTTCGCTCACAAGAATAACCACTTTATTTTGTCAGTGAACAAATTTTAAAACCAGCATCCGCTAGTATGTAATCAGCAACCTTGTTTCGTTGTTGGTTATTTTTTTTGCCCATTTTTAGATAAATGAGAGAAGAATGAAGAAATAACAGAAAAATATGAGAGGAAGTGCCACGTGGATCCGAAGAAACCAATCATTGCCTTAGATTTTCCTAATCAAGAAGAGGTATTTGCGTTCCTTGATCAGTTCCAAGGTCAACAACTAAATGTAAAAGTAGGTATGGAATTGTTTTATGCTGGTGGGACAGCTTTCCTAAAAGAGTTACAAGCAAAAGGTCATGACATTTTCTTAGACTTGAAATTACATGATATTCCCAATACGGTTGAGCGAGCAATGGCCATTTTAGCTAGTACTGGTGTCGCAATGGTCAATGTACATGCGGCAGGTGGAAAAGAAATGATGCAAGCAGCACTTCGTGGTTTAGAGGCAGGTTCGACAGGTAAACGCCCTATGTTAATTAGTGTCACTCAATTAACGTCAACTTCTACTGAGCAAATGAATGAAGAACAAGGTATTCCAGGTGATGTATTGGATTCAGTATTGCGCTACGCTAAATTAACTAAAGCAGCGGGCCTTGATGGTGTGGTTTGTTCACCACTTGAAGCAGCAGCTATTAAAGAGGCTTGTGGGGAAGACTTCCAAACAATTACACCGGGTATCCGTTTAGCGACTTCTGTTGCGGATGACCAAAAACGGATTATGACGCCAAGTCAAGCAGCTCAAGGCGGTTCTGACTACATCGTGGTGGGCCGTCCAATTACACAAGCGGATAATTCAAAAGTAACTTATGACCAAATCACAGCTGATTGGTCTGGACAATAAGGAGGGTGCAAGATGACAGTAGAAAAAGCGGATTTAGTAGCACAAAAATTACTAGAGATTAAGGCAGTAAACTTTAGTCCTGAGGCACCATATACTTGGGCAAGTGGACTAAAAGCACCGATTTATACAGATAACCGATTGATCATGTCTTATCCGAGCGTGCGTACAACTGTGGAAGATGCCCTTGCAGAATTAATTAAAGAAAACTTCCCTGAGGTAGATGTGATTGCAGGGACAGCAACTGCTGGTATTCCCCATGCAGCCTTTGTAAGTGAACGTTTAGATTTACCAATGATTTACGTGCGTTCTTCAGCTAAAGATCACGGTAAGCAAAACGCTATTGAAGGTGCTTTGACGCCTGGTGCTAAAGTGGTAATCATTGAAGATTTGATTTCAACTGGTGGTAGCGTCATTACGGCAGCGGATAAAATTCAAGAAGCAGGCGGAGAAGTCATTGCAGCGGTAGCTATTTTTGACTACTTATTAGCAGCAAGTAAAGAGGCCTTTGAAAAAGTGGGTTATCCATTGATGACACTAACGAATTACGTGAAGATTTTGGATTATGCAGTAAAAGATCCTAAATTATCACCACACTATGACAAGTTGATGGATTGGTACAAGGATCCGAAAGCTTGGTCAGAAATTCACGGTTAATGTGGATAATTCTACTATATAAATAGCTTTACCAGATTTACAACCTTATTTTTTTTTGCCCATTTTTATTTTTATGGTGATTAAATGAGGGGATGACACCAGTTTTACCAAAAAAGGAGCACAAAAATGGAAAAAACAATCGAAAAAAATACAAGAAAAGATGCATTACAAGCGGATGATCAAAAATTAAATAAATCGCAACGTAATGCCTTGATTGCTGCTATTGTTGCATCAGGGACAGATGATTTGAATGTGATGTTCTTATCATTTTCAATGTCATCTATCATCAGCCAATTAGGAATTTCAAGTGTAGCTGCCGGTTGGATCGCGACAATTACTAACTTAGGGATGTTAGCTGGAGGTTTATTATTCGGTGTCTTAGCTGACCGCTGGGACAAGATGAAAGTTTTCTACTTAACAATTCTTACTTTCTCTATCGCAACAGCTTTAATTTTCTTCACACCAAATATTACCTATCTATACCTTCTACGCTTTATCGCTGGTATCGGTGTAGGTGGTGAGTACGGAGTAGCGATTTCTATCATGGCTGGGCTTGTGCCGGCTAAGCAGTTAGGGAGAATTTCATCCTTAAATGGGATTGTTGGTCAAATCGGTTCCATCAGTTCAGCGCTTCTAGCAGGTTTTATTGTACCAACACTTGGTTGGAGAGGGTTATTCCTATTCGGTATCCTGCCAATCTTAGTGGTAGTATGGGCTAAATTAACTATTAAAGAAGATGAATTAGGGATTAATACAGATGAAGTCACAGAAGACCTAGTAGATACTAATGAAAATGAAAAACCTTCTATTAGTGAACTATTTAAGACACCAGGGCAAACCTATCAAACAATCATCTTAATGGTGATGACAACTGTACAAA
>JAEZWY010000115.1 GCA_023442905.1 Bacillota bacterium
AAAAGAGTAATGTTTCACGTGAAACATTACTCTTTTTTACTTCTATATAAATCTTAAAGACAGAAATAGTAGGATATCTATCCAGTAAATAGGCATGTATTCCTGCTCATTTGAAGAAAAATCTCAATAAATCCCCAATAATGAAATATTACTCTGTGATTTGAGGAAGAATAGAAACAGAAACTAGTTATATCTGCAACAATATGGGAAATATAGTGACTAATACATTATATTAGCTATTGAAAAGGAGGGGAAGTGCAGATAATGTCTTAATAGTCGATTAAATACTACTTATACTCACTCACATGAAATGCTATAGTTTTACAAATTACTTTCCCATTACTAGTTTATACAAAGATAAACTATTATAAAGTACGGAATAGCAATAGTTCTGGAAAGTCATTTAAAATTCCATATGCCTTATTTTATAGATTAACATCTCAAATTACATTTATATATTACTGAATAGTAGATATATATTTGATAAAAAAAGCGCCATATGGCCCCATATCCCATGTTTCCATATATTTCTTTCTTCATTTCTTTTCTTTATCATCAAAATCCCTTTTATTATTAATATCCTTCTATATACAATACTTCTTTATCTTTTTTTATCAAATTTGCTTGTGAAATTTCACATCCCGTTTATTGAGTAGGGTACTATTCATTAAGTATCTTCTTCTATATTTTGATTTCTTCACTTATTTACCTTTAACCTGCCCAATTATTCATCTATTTACTTTCATCCAAATTTTTATATTTTAGTTTCCTTATCAAAATCAGCTTTCAATTCACTTTATTCTTCTCAAAAATTGCAATATTTTCAGCTTATATTTACGCTCTGTACTACAACAATTAATAAATCTATATGTTAGAAATCTTTACATCAATAATCATTATATTTCATTTTCCTTTGTATATAGAATCATCCAATAGCAGTAGCTGCTCCTTTTTTATACTCTCCACAGATTACCTTATGTGTTTCATGTGAAACATAATTCTGAATAACCTAGGTATTATAGCTAGTCATTTCCACATGTGAATAACTATTTCTTTATACAATATTCTTAGAATATAGGCTTTTTTATCCACAAGCATTTTTCCTTATATATGTGCGTTAATCGAACTTTATTTCGACTTAATAACAGACTTATCCACAAACGTTTGTTTCCTTTTAAAACTTTATTTCTTTTTAAAACTTTATTTCTTTTTAAGAAAATTAAATTTCTACCTATCATTATGAGAATTATAAGCTCTAGTATTAAAAAACTAATAAAAATATTAAGAAAATATGAACAAAAAGATATTTTTTCTTGAAATTTTATTCTAGTTCATGTAAAGTATCTTAAAATCTAAATGATTAGAATTAAATTATAAAATTTATTGAAATATCATTTTTAAAGGAGCTGAAACCATGTCCTCTAACCAGGTATTATTAGAAATTAATCATTTACATACAGGATTTCGTTTTGGCGATGAGTACTTTAATGCTGTCGATGATGTTACTTTGACTTTGAATGAGAATGAGGTCCTTGCCATTGTAGGGGAGTCAGGGTCTGGTAAAAGTACTTTAGCTACCTCGATTGTTGGTTTACATAACCGAAATAATACGCAAATCCAAGGAGAAATTCTCTATAGAGGGAATAATCTTTTAGAAAATAGTGAAGCACAGTTTAACAAAATTAGGGGAAATGATATTGGGATGATTTTCCAGGATCCTTTAGGTTCTTTAAACCCCTTGATGACAATACAAGATCAAATTGAAGAAACTTTATTGTATCATTCTGGTTTATCCAAATCTCAACGTCTTGCGAGGGTGGAGGAACTATTAACAAAGGTTCAAATCCCTCATCCAAAACGTGTGATGAAACAATATCCGCATGAATTATCTGGTGGTATGCGCCAACGTGTGGTGATTGCAATTGCTTTAGCAAACAAGCCAGCCATTATTATTGCTGATGAGCCGACTACTGCCTTAGATGTGACTGTGCAGGCGCAAATCTTAGATTTGATGAATGATATTCAAGATGAGACGGGATCTGGCATCCTATTAATTACCCATGATTTAGGGGTAGTTGCACAAACGGCAGATAAGGTAGCCGTGATGTATGCCGGTGAGGTAGTTGAAATTGCTGATGTGTTTGAACTATTTAATAATCCAAAACATCCTTATACGCGATCACTACTGAATTCAGTGCCACACGAGCTTGAGAGTGAGGAAGATGAACTTCATGTTATTCAAGGGACTGTGCCTTCACTGCAAAACCTGCCAAGAAGGGGTTGCCGTTTTGCTAGTCGTATTCCATGGATTGATGATAGTGAGCATGAAGAAAATCCGACCATGCATGAGCTGGCCCCAAATCATTTCGTGAAATGTACTTGTTGGCAGCATTTCCATTTCCCTGAGGAAGCGGATGTTGCGGACTTGAAGGAAGGGGTCGAGTAATGGGATTTATTGAAGTAAAAGATTTGAAAGTACATTATCCTATTCGCGGCGGATTCTTTAATACGGTACAGGACAATGTATTTGCCGTGGATGGTGTTGATTTAGAAATTGAAAGTGGTAAAACTTACGGCCTAGTTGGTGAATCAGGTTCTGGCAAGACGACTATCGGTCGTGCCATTATCGGTTTGGAGAAGGCGACTGCTGGACAGATTTTATATGAAGGAACCGATGTCACCAATAAAGCGCGGAAGCGATCTGGTAAATACGGTGAGTATAACCGTAATGTTCAAATGATTTTTCAAGATTCGACTATGTCCTTAAATCCGAAGAAACGGATTTTAGATGTGATCGCTGAACCAATTCGCAATTATTATCAATATTCCGAAAAAGAAGTGAAGCATCGGGTAATCGAGCTGTTAGAGATTGTTGGTTTGAATGAAGATACAATCTATAAGTATCCGCATGAATTCTCGGGTGGTCAACGGCAACGTTTAGGGGTTGCGCGGGCTGTAGCCAGTAACCCTAAACTGATTATTGCCGATGAACCTACTTCAGCCTTGGATTTATCGGTTCAAGCGCAGGTTTTAAACTTTATGAAGCAAATTCAAAGTGAATATAACTTGAGTTACTTGTTCATTTCCCATGACTTAGGGGTTGTGGAACACATGGCAGATGAAATTGCCATTATGCATAAAGGACGATTTGTTGAGCGTGGTTCCAAGAAAGAAATTTTCAATAACCCGCAACATATTTATACCAAACGGTTATTGGCTGCAATTCCTGAAATGGATCCGAATAAACGTGCTGAGATTAAAGCACGACGTCAGCAAATTGATGCTGAGTATCAAAAGACGTCTAACATTTATTATGATGAAAATAATCGTGTCTATGATCTATATCCATTCTCAGACAATCATGATGTTGCCTTTGATCAATCATTGAAAGGGGGCAATTAATATGTGGAAGACAATATTTAGAAGAGTTCTGCTGATGCTCCCGCAAATTTTAATTTTGAGTATCTTAGTATTCGCGGTAGCTAGATTGATGCCTGGTGACCCTTTTACAGGGCTTATCACACCAGAAACTGATCCTTCAACGCTTGAATCCTTGCGTGAACGGGCTGGTTTGAATGAACCGATTATCGTCCAGTATTTTAATTGGTTGAAGAATGCCTTCCAGGGTGACTTTGGGATGTCTTATACCTATAAAGTGCCTGTATCCACTTTAATTGGTGGACGAGCGGTTAACACGATCTTCCTGTCACTACTCACTTTAATTTTTACCTACTTAATAGCCTTACCGCTTGGGATTTTATCAGGTCGTTATAATAATACTTCTTTTGATAAAGGGGTCGTATTATACAACTTCATTTCCTACGCAATTCCAACTTTCGTACTTGCCTTACTAATGGTTTGGCTATTCGGGTATGAGTTGCAGTGGTTCCCAACAAATGGGTCGGTATCTACTGGATTAAGTGCTGGCACACCTGCTTATTATTGGGACCGATTCTACCATATGTTACTACCAGCAATTACCTTCGCCTTGCTTGGTACAACAGGAATCATCCAGTATTTGCGGAGTGAGGTAATTGATGCAAAACAGCAAGACTATGTGAAGACGGCTCGGTCTAAAGGGGTACCTGAGAATGTGGTGTATAACCGTCACATTTTTAGAAACTCGCTATTACCAGTGGCTTCAACATTTGGTTATGAAATTACGGGTTTAATCGGGGGTTCAGTATTTATTGAACAAATCTTCGCTTATCCTGGTATGGGTCAACTATTCATTCAATCGATTACTAGTCGTGACTATTCGGTCATTACTGCCCTGGTATTGATATTTGGTATCTCAACAATTCTAGGTACGCTACTTTCTGACATTATTATGACGATTGTAGATCCTCGTATTCGGATTGATTAGGGAAGGGGTGATGACGAATGGAAAATTATAAAAAAACAACTGACCAAGATGCCATTGCTCAAGAGTTAGCCAGCGCACCACCGACAGGTTTACGTGTGGTTTGGCGTGAATTTTTAAAAGATAAACTGGCAATGTTTAGTTTAATCTTCTTCTTGCTTATTATTCTTGGCGTATTCATTGGTGCTATCGTTCTAGATCAAGATGAGGTATTAAGAATATCACTATTAGATTCTTATCTACCACCCAATAGTAACTTTATTTTAGGGACCGATTCCGGTGGCCGTTCCATTTTTGGACAACTGATTATAGGTGCTAGAAACTCCATCACAATAGGTTTTGCTATTACGGCACTTACTAGCATCGCTGGTATTACTATTGGACTGGTTGCTGGTTACTACGGTGGTATTATTGATAATTTCTTAATGCGTATTATCGATTTTATTATGTTACTACCGACAACCATGTTGATTATCGTATTTATCACATTAGTTTCAGACTATAATGTTTGGACTTTTATTCTCATTATGAGTGCTTTTTATTGGGTAGGGCAAGCACGATTAATTCGTAGTAAAGCCTTATCTGAAAGTCGCAGAGATTATATATCTGCTTCAAGAACAATGGGAACACCTACTTATAAGATACTATTTAGAGAAATTTTGCCTAATTTAAGCTCTTTAATCATCGTAAATGTCACTTTAAACTTTGCTGCAAATATTGGTATTGAAACTGGATTAAGTTATCTAGGTTTTGGATTACCAACTTCAACACCTAGTTTAGGGACATTAGTCAGCTATGCGCAGTCACCAGATATCTTAGAAAATAAGACTTGGGTATGGCTACCTGCATCACTACTGATTTTAGTATTGATGCTTTGCATTAACTATGTGGGTCAAGCATTAAAACGATCTGCAGATGCAAAACAACGTTTAGGGTAATTATATTTTTAAAAATTACAACATCACAATTTAGTTTAGGAGGAAAGTGTATGAAGAAATGGTATAAGTTATTGGGTTTAACAGCTGCAGCCAGCTTGGCTTTAGTGGCGTGTGGTAACAGTGATAGTGACAGTGAAACTGCAGATTCATCTTCTAGTAGCGAAAGTGGTGAGGTAGTTGCACCTGAACTAGCGACTACAGTCGATAATGAAGGTGAAGCAATTGATGGTGGTACTTTACAAGTTGGTTTAGTAACGGACTCACCTTTCCAAGGTATTTTCTCTTGGGAGTTCTATGAAGATGCTTATGATGCAGAAATTATGCAGTTTGGGTTCGATTCATTATTTGGCACTGACGATAACTTCCAAATTGACGACTCCGGTAAAGCCACGTGGGCATTAGATCAA
>JAEZWY010000116.1 GCA_023442905.1 Bacillota bacterium
TAGGGCTAGTTCACCAGTAAATTCCATCGGTGCAATCATCCGGATGATTTGTTCGTTTCCCAACTCTGATAATCTAAAGATCTTTACTTTACCAGTTAATACAAAGAGAAAATAGCGAGCTTCAGTATTGGTAGCATAAACTACTTCATTTCGCTTATATAATCTCTTTGTAAAATAGGGGACGATCTTTTCAAGCGTTTCAAAATCAAGATCTTTAAATAATTCAAATTGTTGTAGATCCCTGATTTTTTCATTACTCAACATTTTTTCACCTCAAGTTTATTTACTTTCTAATAGTTTTCCTAAAGCTTTTGAAAAGGTAACAGCATCACCAACATAACCAACATCTGATTCCTGGAAAATAGCAGCCTTAGGATCTTTATTTACTGAGAAGACAAACTTCGCATTGTTCATACCTACAGTATACTGTATAGCTCCGGCAATACCAAAATTTAATAGTAGTTGTGGTTGAATAGTGACACCACTTTGTCCAATTTGTTCATCGTGAGTGTACCAGCCGTTTTCAGCCAGAGGACGAGTAGCACCAACTTTTGCATTTAGCAACTTAGCAACTTTTTCTGTATGTACTAAATTATCTTGCATCTTCATTCCACGTCCAACAGCAACGATTTTATCTGCATCTGTAATTGTGTTTGTTTGTGATTCGCCAGGTGTCTTTTCTAAAACTTCAAACGTATATGTTTTTTCTAATGTCATTGGTACGTCTATGATAGCACCTTGACGTGAGCTGTCAAATGCCAATGAATTAAAAACATTCGGGCGAACAGTAGCCATTTGTGGTCGACGTTCTGGCGTTAAAATAGTACACATTAAATTATCGCCATAAGAAGGTTTTACTTGTACTAATTCACCTTTTTGATTAATAGATAAGTCTAAACAATCTGCAGTTAATCCAGTTTGCAATGCGCCTTGTAGTCTAGGCGCTAAGGCTCTACCTTTAAGTGTAGCCGCAAATAGCACGATATTTGGTTCATGTTCTTTAGCAAGCTGTGCAATTGCTTTTTTTGCTAGCATCGGATCAAATTCACTGAATAAGTTATTCTTAACTACTAATACTTGATCAGCACCATAGCCAATGAGTGTTTTAGCATGGTTTGTTTGATCAGTTTCTAATAAGATTGCTGTAACCGTATCAGCGTTTGCTTGACTAATTTCATGGGCCTTGCCTAATAACTCTAGCGTTGAAGGGTGGACTAAATCATTTTCTAATTCAGCGACTACCCAGATACCATTTGATATTACTTGATTCATGTGCTTACCTCCTTAAATAATATGACGTTCTGATAAAATATTCAGTAACGTTTCTGCTGCTTCTGCTGCTGAACCTTCAAGCATAGTCATTTGACGTACTGAGGCTTCAGGTACAAAGCTTTCGGTAACAACTGTTGGCGAACCTTTAATTCCGATGCGGTTTTGATCACATTCAATATCTTGCTCATTCCAAACAGTAATTTCTTGTTGCATCGATTTCTTAATACCAAGTGGCGTCTGGTATCTTGGTGTATTCATTTCATCTCCAACACTCATGACTAGGGGATAAGAGACACGAATAACTTCTTGATCTACTTCTAATTGTCTTTTTACATCAATTGTTTGATTATCGGTATTTAAATCTACTATTCCAGAAGCATTTGTAATTTGAGGAATATCTAATTCTTCAGCAATTAACGGACCAACTTGACCTGTATCTGCATCTATAGCTTTTAAACCAGTTAAAATTAAATCAACGGCACCAATTTTTCTAACCACTTGTGCAAGTGTATATGCCGTTGCTAATGTATCAGAACCAGCAAAAGCACGTGATGAAATCAAATATGCGTCGTCACAGCCCATAGCTAACGCTTCATGAAGACTTAGTTTAAAGCTTTCTGGACCCATTGTGACTACAGATACGGTACCACCGAATTTTTCTTTTAATTGTAAGGCTGTTTCAATTGCATACTCATCAAAAGGATTGATTTTCCCACGAACACCACTACGAACTAAGTTATTTGTCTTAGGATCAATCTTTACATTATTACTAATGGGGATTTCTTTAATAAAAACGACTATTTTCATAGCATATATTCCTCTCTTTGTTCAAATAAAACTGAGTTTGCGATATCTAGTTGTAGTTTTTCATAAGCACCTTCTGCGTATTGTAGCGCTTTGGCATCACGCCATAGATGTTCTACTGGATACTCCTTAGAATAACCATAGGCACCAAAAATTTGCATCGCGTGATTTGCAGCTTTAAGGGCTTGATCTGAACCAAACAATTTGGCTGTTGTTGTTTCCATTTTATGATCAACATTTTGGTCTCTTAACCAAGCTGCTTGATAGATGATTAATCTTGTTGCATGAAGCCCCATAGCAATATCAGAGATTCTGAACTTTATACCATCAAGATGAGACATCTTGTTACCAAACAATTCACGTTCTTGCGCATACTCTGTAGAGGTTCTTAAGGCTTCTTCTTGAATACCTGCAGCTAAGGCACCCATTAAAAAGCGTGCGGTGTGATGAGCATTATGGCCAATCTCCATACCATTATCAATATCACCAAGACGGTCTACATCAGGAACTAGGGCGTCTGAAAGATAGATATCTCCGACTGGGCATCCCCGCATACCTACAAAGTCTTCAACACGTCCATTTTCGAAACCAGGATTTTTATTATCTAAGATAAATACTGTTCGACTGTGCTCAGTATCTTTTTCTGGGCTAGTAATAGCTAAGATCAAATACATAGAAGCTGCTTTTACACCATTGGTTAAGAAAGCTTTATTCCCATTTAATAACCAACCATTTTCTGTTTTAACAGCAGTTGTTTGTTGTGTTGATGCATCAGAACCACTAGCAGGTTCGGTTTGGCCAAAGGTAAATAATTCTCGGTTAGCTCTTGGTAACCAGCGTTCTTTAATTTCCTCACTACCATAGATAACAAGTTGATCAATAGCTTTCCAGTGAGCTTCTAAAGTAAATGCAACACCAGGATTAACTTTTGCTAATTCAGCAATCACCATTGTTTGCGTTACAAAATCATATCCGGCACCACCATAAGCCTCCGGTACCGCAATACCTACAATACCTACGTCAGCCATCTTATCGGTAAGATCTTGCTGATAACCGTGCTCTTCAATTTGCTCATATCTTGGTGCAATTTCTTGCTCTGCAAATTTGCGAACCATTTTCCGTAATAATAGTTGTTCATCAGAGAATTTAAAATCCACTTCATTTCACCACTTTCGTTTTATTTGTTAAATATTTCACCAGTTCAGTATACGACAGTCATCTCTGTATTTTCCTTGATATATATCAAACATTTGATGAAATAAGCGACAAAATAAAGTGCTTTCATTAATATTAATATTAATATTTCGTGTATATATTATAAGTGAATCAAAGTGAATAGTATCACAACTATTACTAAAAAAACTTCTTCATTAACTAGCTGTGGTTAGTTAATGAAGAAGTCGTATGAATTTTCTAAAATATCAAAAAGTAAGCAATGACGACAAAGAGAATACTATACAGTGTTCCAATTAAATAATATTCGGCAAAACCCTGATTTTCCTCTATCAATTTAAACCGTGCGATAGATTTAGCGGTATAGATTAAACCGATGGAGGAAAGGGCGTTCAATGAAAGAAAGATAGCTGATAAGATCCGTTCTAAGTTCCCAATCATTGCGCCTGCTCCTGGTACAGTGACTATTTCTGTCTGATGATCAGTATAGTTTTGATATTGGTTAAAGAGTATTTTAAAGGTTATATTTGCTGGTTTAGTGATTAACACGCTTAGAAGCATCCATTTCAAAATTAATATTGGTATAACTAGACTAATTTCACCGGATGCTGGAAAAAGATATTGGCTGATTATTAAGATAGCAGCAATATGTAGTAACTGATCAATGAGATAAATATAGGGTAGTTGTTTTGCTTTAAAGGACCAATTACGATGAATAATAACTTTTAAAAGGTCTATCATGACGTGGCTCATCCATACGCTTAAAAATATCCCAAATAAGCTGATTTGCCAAGTAAATATCCAGGAAACAAATAATAACAATCCATGGATAACCAAATGTTTATTCAGGGCATGATAGTGTTTATTTTTAGCTTTAGATAGTGATTCGCTCTGAAAATGATAATCACCTAGAAAATGGGCAATTAATATGAGAATAGTTATCGGATTATGAATGAACATCATCTACCTCCTTTATAATATTGATTAGATTTTCCTTGGCCATCAAATAAATTTTTATATTAGCTGAGTTTAGCCGTTTACTAAGTGCTGAAGCAGATAGATTTAACTTTTTAGCAAGGGCATTTTGGTTAAATACTGGTTGATAGATACCCTCCGCCAATAGGCCATTGAATACATCAAGCTGTGTTCTTGTCCAACTAGATCGCAGTGTATCTGTAAGTAATAGTATCGTATTAATGGTAGTATCTTTTTCTCCTAATCCAATAAATACTTGTCTTAAATTGCCACTATAATTGTGCGATGCAACTTCTTCAATAGCAGCTCTTGCATGCCAATAGGCTGGCCCATCCGCTCCTATACTCATTTCTGGGTTTATTTCAGTAGATATGCTGCCATAACCAATCCCGAAGCGAATGGGGTGGTTAATTAGGCGCTGGATATCATCGATGAGTTGAAATAGCTGATCATTTGGTTCTATGAGCACTTGGAATTCATCTCCCAAAGTGATTGTTAGTTTAGAAACAATTATATGTGCGTATTTTTGATTGATAACACTGAAACTTTGAATTAAGTTTTCTTGTAATTGCTCTCGGTGAGTAGTTTGTTTAGAGTCAATTAGGTCGCCGATAATGGCTATGTAGCTCTTATTCATATGGCACCTCCTTATTTTTCCATTATAACGGAAAAATAAGTAAATTGCCATTATAACGGAAAATTTAATATGTGTCCGTTATTTAGGAAACTTTTAGAAATTGGTGTTATAACCACCTATAGTATAAATATACGATAACATATCACGCGTGTTCGCTAATTCATCAATATGTAATACCTATTAATGGTAGGGTATATCGATCAGAGTTTATTGATAGAAAATTACATTATATTGTTAGTATTGATTCATCAGATGGCTTCGAATTGTGTCCAGCAGACAATTGCCAAATCCCAATTGAAGGGCAGATTCAATCTACGCCAGATAAATTTCAAATAGTCGATGGGGTACTGTCTCAATCGGAAATCAAAAAAATTGAACATTTTTAAAGGCAGAAAACATACAAGTTGCGGCAGTATAATTTATCGAAACAGAAGATGGACAAAAGTGGGCATATGATGTAAACACAAATACGAACTACAACGCCGATGCAGAAAAGGTTGCCAAAAAATATGGTATGTTAGCATTAGCTGAATATTTAGGTAATTTATTAGAAAAATTATAAATAATCATTAAGCAAATGTATCTATTGTCTATGTCCGCTAAGGGTAATTAGCGGACATAGAAGTGCATTTAAATAGCAAACATTTACCCTAGCTTTATTAAACCCGTTTCCTCTTAAATCAAAAACAGTAGCCCCCAAATACATTATAAGTAGGGGGCTTTTAATTAACTTGTTTAAGTAGAGGCATCCTCGTTATGAACTTCTAAATTTTTAAATATTCTTGATTGATCAATGAGATCTTCTATTAACTGGCTTGAGGTATTTAAATCTTCATTTAAATCTTGTGCGTATATTTCAGTCGTTCGAACGCTGGAATGCCGTAACATTTTTTGGGTTTCACGTAAATTGCCACCGTTGATTAAGCTAAGTGTTGCTGCAGTATGTCTAAGTGAATGTGGCGTAATTTTAGATGAATGTATCCCAACAGCCTCATAAGCGTTGGCTATGACTCTAGAAATAGATCTAGCAGACATACGTCCACTTTTATTTCGATTGCCGTGAGAAGCAAATAATGGTGCCAAATCAGTGTTAATCATGGTAGCCTGGTCTTCACGAAAACGCGTATACTCACGAACAACTTCTTTGGTTTTGCGCGGTATAATAACAAATTCATCTTTTTCTCGTCGGCCTTTACCTTGAACATAAATAACGGTATTTAAGCCACGACGTTGCACATCCTCAAAGTTTGCACGACTTAGTTCGACTGTCCGAAGTCCCGTAGTTACAGCTAATAGAATAAGTGCATAGTTACGTTTGCCAATTAATGTATCTGCAGTTGATTTAAGGTAAGCTAATAGCTTTTCAACGTCTTCAATGTCTAGTGCATCTTTAGCATGCCCATGTGGAATAGGAATATTATTATTTGCTTTAGCAACGATATTCTCATATAAGTTCTCGCGTTCTAACCACTTAAAGAATTGATTTAGCATGTTGCGATACGTTTTAATAGTGCGGTCTTTATAACGGAATTGGTCTAGTGCTCGACGTTGTTCTTCAGAAAGCTCGTCATAGTCTATATTATTAATTAAGATATAGGTTTTGCTTGGATGATTGATTAAATCATCAAAATAACGTTCGATATCATGGTATGTTGGATGTGTAATATCCTGTTTTTCAAGATAAATAAAGAATGGTCTGATATTTTTAAGATAGCTTTCCTTCGTATTGTATTGTTTCTGTGATAGATAGTCAGTATATAGTTCATAGAAAGCTTCTTTATCAAAGTAGTTATCCATAATCAAAACTCCTTAAAATGCTATGACTCATTATACCAAACATACGTTCTAAATCATAGATTGATAGTATGAAATAAATGAAGAAGCTGACTGGATTTGCTGATATTTATAATAATAAGTCGATGAATCAATTAATTGTAGAAAGTTAGCGCTATAAAGTATAGTAATTGAAGTGAGTAGCAAAACAATAGAATCATACTTTGTAAGATAGCGTATGATAAATCTAAAACAGCTATGAGCATTAATCCATATAAACAGACCCAAAATGCGTCAGAAACCGTCTGTGTAGTCATGAGTGTCCCTATAGATACCCGTCTATATCTATTAGTTTACATAACATATATTATTTAAAGCTATAACCGTTTTAAATGCCCGGTTTCTATGTCCAATTTATGATGTCCTCTACCTATCATTCGTCGACAATATTTTGTATTAGCCTCTTTTAATCTCTAGTGATATGATGGTATTAAACTAAAAAGTTAGGAAGATTTTTTTATGACAGACCCTTTATCTTATACTGAAACGACTATAGATACTATAGAAACTGACCAAGTAATCATTCGTCCTGCTGAACTTGCTGATGCAGCTCAGTTAACTGCTATCTACAATTATTACATTCAAAATACTACCATTTCTTTTAGAATCGCCCTAACTGACGTTTCCTTAAAGGAACAACAAATTACTGTACGTATTGGGATCAATCCCTTTCTAGTGGCTGATTATGATGGCCAAGTCATCGGTTTTGCTTACACCTCTGACGCTGGTGCCTATGAAGGCTACCGACCTTCTAAAGAGATTTCTATCTATCTAGATGCTAATGTTAAGGCTAAAGGCATTGGTAGTCGCTTATATCAAGCGCTAGAACAAGAAGTCATCGACAATTACCCTGATATCTACAAACTCGTGTCACAAGTCACAGGAACCAACGAATCATCGTTAAAATTCCACAAGAAACACGGCTTTGAACAATTCGGTGTCTGTAAGAACATGGGCTACAAATTCGATCAATGGCTAGACGTTGTCTACCTGGAAAAAGACATTCGCCCTCTTGTTTAAAATGTAAAAATAACCAAACAAAAAAATCCAGAACAAACGTTCTGGATTTTTTCAATACTTGAAATTTTATTATAATACCAAGTTATATACTAAGGCTGCAATGATTGCACCAATAATTGGTCCGGCAATTGGAACCCAAGCGTATCCCCAGTTTGAACCGCCCTTACCTGAAATTGGTAAGATGGCATGGGCAATACGAGGACCTAAGTCACGAGCCGGGTTGATAGCGTATCCTGTAGGGCCACCTAACGAAAGACCAACTGAACCTACTATGATACCAACGATCATCGGGTTTAAACCATCTGAAATTTGGTTTGCACCCAAGGCCATAACACCAATAACCAAAACTGCGGTACCAATGATTTCAGTCATTAGGTTCCAGACAGGACTTTCAACTTGCGGACCAGTAGCGAAAGTACCTAAGATTGAACCTTCTTCGTTAGTTGCTTCAAATTGCTCATGGTAAGCTAACCAAACTGTCACAGCACCTAAAATCGCCCCAATCATTTGACCAGCAATATAAGGGATCACTTCAGCCCAAGCAAATGAACCGTTTACAGCGAAAGCTATAGTAACCGCTGGGTTTAAGTGGGCGTCTGACAAGAAACCAGAGGCATATACACCAATAGTTACAGCTAAAGCCCAACCCATAGTAATAACAATCCATCCACCTTCTTTGGCATTTGATTTACTTAAGTTTACACCAGCATTAACCCCACACCCTAATAAAACCAGTAAAAAAGTACCAATTAATTCACCAATAAATCCATCCATATTAAATCCTCCTGTGTTTTTATAAATAATAATAACATATTATTTATAGAATATTTACACTAAAATATAAATTATTTTAAGTACTGTAATTCAGCCTTAGCAATTTCTTCATCTAGTGCTGTTTTCTGTTGATCCTCAGTGGCTTGATCTAAACCAAAGTAATCGACAATCGTTTGGCTAACCGCATCTTTAACTGCAAGCATCTTGTCATGTTGGAATAACATAAAGGTTGTTCTGCGAGCGAAGAAGTCTAATGGTGTGTATACCCCTTCTTCCTCTAAGGTATAAATTAGACTGACAGCAATATCAACTGGATAGTCATATTTAGCTGCATATTCTTTGGCTACTGGTAGGTATGAAATCACACGGTTCATATTTGAACCATACAATTTAGCTAATTTAAGTGATTGTCCGTAAGTTAAACCACGAGCTACTCCTACATTTGCAAATTTTTCCATAGCAGTTTCATAGCTATTTGGATCAAACTGACCACCAGATATAGGGTAAGTTGATGACTGAACCAATTCGTAAGATTTACCTGTGATGTCAGTTACAACAGGTATAATTCTTTCCATTGCCCCTTTAGCCATTTTTCGGTAGTCAGTGATTTTACCACCGGCTAGTGTAAATAATCCTGAGCCAGAAATAGATAAGTCTGAGCCACGTGATACGCTTGATGGGTTTCCATCACCACGTTCAGAAGTATTAGAACCTAAATCTTGTAATTTGTCTTCAACCGCGCTACGTTCAACTTTATCTTTGCTGTAGTCATCGAATAAAGCCACTAATTCGTCAAATGTACGTTCTGATAAACGACCAGCGTCACCACCATTGTAGTCAGAGGCGTTATTTGAATCAATTAAAGGTCGTAAACCTGCCCAGGAAGCTTCAATATCATTGATAGACAAGTTGGCATTTGGGAAGCGGTGGTTGACAACACGTAATAGGTAATCAACGTCTTCTTGAGTCACTGTTGGGTGTTCAAAGTCACCTGTGTAGTCAGTATCTGTTGTACCAAAGTAGGTTTTATTTTCACGAGGTAAAACAAAGACCATACGGCCATCTTGTTCGCCTGTGTCAAAGTAAATTGGTTGCGATACTGTCAATTTAGATTTATCTACGACAAAATGCACACCTTTTGTTGGACGCATTTGCGCTGGTTTCTCATCAGACCCATCTAATTGACGGATTGTATCTGACCAAGGACCAGTCGTGTTGATCACAACGTGAGATTTCACAGTAAACGTTTCACCAGATAGTAAATCTTCAACTTTAACCGCAACGATTTTGTCACTTTCATATTCAAAACCAACAACTTTAGCGTGACTTAATAAATCAGCGCCATCATCGTTTGCTTGTTTGATATTTTCAATTACTAAACGTGAGTCATTGTTGTTGAAATCTAGGTATTTACCACCACCGATTAAACCTTCAGCCATTAAGTCTGGTTGACGACTTAAAACTTCATCTTTAGACAACATTTCGTTGGCGTATTGAGAATCTTTTACACCAGCTAATGAGTCATAGATATCCATAGCGATTTGTAAGCGTAATGGATTGAAAGTCACTTTTGGTTCGTCATATAAAGGCATCAACATTGGATCTGGTTGCGGGATATGTGGTGCAATGTTATGTACAGTTGCACGCTCAGTTACTGTATCTGAAACCACTTCTAGGTCGAAGTTTTTCAAGTAACGGATACCACCGTGTACCAATTTAGTTGAACGACTTGAAGTTCCTTCAGAGAAGTCTTGCATATCCACTAAGGCCGTTTTTAGGCCAGATGCAGCTGCTTGAATCGCTACACCTGCACCTGTGATACCGCCTCCAATAATGAATAAATCATATTGGTTTTCTTTTAATTGTTCGACTGTTTCTTTTCTATACTTAAATGATAATTTAGGCATTTAAACTATACCTCCTATGTATTAGTCGTTAGCTTCTTCTTTAAAATATTGTGAGTAGGCACGTGTAGCACGAACTGCATTTGTCCAACCCGCATATAGATCTTCTTTATGTGAGTCATTCATCTTAGGTTCGAAAGTTTGTCCTGGTTGAGTAAACGATTTCAATTCATCAATGTCTTTCCAGTAACCAACAGCTAAACCAGCTAGATAAGCAGCACCTAAGGCTGTTGTCTCAAGGTTAGCAGCACGAGCAATCTCAATACCAGTAATGTCTGATTGGAACTGCATCAAGTAACCATTCATCGCTGCGCCACCATCAACTTTTAGTAATGGAATATCGATACCAGTATCCTTATTCATTGTATCAGTAATGTCGCGAACTTGGTATGCAATTGATTGTAAAGTTGCTTTGGCGAAGTCAGCTTTTGTTGTTCCGCGTGTAATACCAAACGCTGCACCACGAGCGTCAGAATCCCAGTATGGTGCACCTAAACCAGTAAAGGCTGGTACTAAGTAAACTTCATCCTCATTTGTAGATTGGTTGG
The DNA here is from genome assembly GCA_023442905.1 of Bacillota bacterium. Taxonomy (GTDB): domain Bacteria; phylum Bacillota; class Bacilli; order Lactobacillales; family Aerococcaceae; genus Aerococcus. The sequence goes on from JAEZWY010000116.1 coordinate 10,941, forward strand.
CTAAAGCTTCAGTTTCAGCAGCATTTTCAATTAATTCTAAACCATCGCGAATCCATTGAATAGCTGAACCAGCAACGAATACAGATCCCTCTAAGGCGTAAGTTACCTTGTCACCAATCACGAAACCAACTGTTGTTAAAAGGTTATTTTCCGATAATTTTAACTCACTACCTGCATTCATGACAATAAAAGCACCAGTACCATAAGTTGATTTTACAGTACCTTCTTCTGTAGCTAATTGACCAAATAAGGCCCCTTGTTGGTCCCCTACCATACCAGAAATTGGTACTTCATAGCCATAGAAGTGGAAGCCGACTGTATGACCATATACTTCTGAGTTTGAGCGGATTTCAGGCATCATGATTTTTGGAATATTTAACATGGCTAACATTTCATCGTCCCACTCCAGCTTTTCAATGTTCATCAACATTGTACGAGAAGCATTTGAGAAGTCAGTAGCGTGAACTTCTCCATTAGTTAATCTCCAAAGCAACCAAGTATCGATCGTACCAAATAGCAATTCACCTTTTTCAGCACGCTCTTGGGCACCTTCAACGTGGTCTAAAATCCAACGAATCTTAGTAGCAGAGAAATAAGCATCAACTACTAAACCAGTATGTTGCTGTATTTTTTCTTTTAAACCTTGGTCAATCAAGTTATCACTGATTGAAGCAGATTGACGTGACTGCCAAACAATTGCGTTATAAATTGGTCTACCAGTATCTTTTTCCCATACAACTGTGGTTTCACGTTGGTTAGTAATACCAATACCAGCAATTTGGTCAGGGCGTAAACCACCATCAATAAATGCACCAGCAATTACTGCTTGTACTGAGTTCCAGATCTCATTGGCATCATGCTCTACCCAACCAGATTTAGGGAAGATTTGCTCAAATTCCTTCTGACTAGAAGCAATAGGTTCAGCTTTATGGTTGTATATCACTGCCCGTGATGAAGTTGTCCCTTGGTCAATCGCCATGATATATTTTTCTTGTTCACTCATTAAAATTCCTCCTAATAATTAAAAATCATCGGTAAATAAGCGCTTTCATTACGTAGGCAGTATACCTCATAAAAATTATAATTGCTAGAAAATTGATTAATAAAAATACAAATGTGCATTGCAATACAGTAGAAAGTTGGTTGTATAGCCAGTAAAAAGTCATGTAAAAAGAGGGATGCGCTTACATAGCACACCCCTCTTTTTCTATATTATGAAAACAAAATTGTATATGCAAGTGATTATTAAAATTTTCGCCAAGTTGATCTAGAAAATAAAATAATTACTGGGTAAATTTCTAAACGCCCAATAATCATTCCTACTGACATTACAATCTTTGAAAAATTAGACAAGGAAGCATAGTCTTGAGACGGCCCCAGTAAATCTAGAGATCCCCCAATATTTGAAATGGTAGCAATTGTCGCAGAGAATGCAGATGAAAAGTTTAAAGTGTCAAAAGAAAGCACAACCAATATTAATACAAATACTGCTAAATAGGTCATCAGGTAATAAACAATACCATAATGAACATTCTTTTCAATTCTTTTCCCATTGTAAGTCATTGGAATGACCCTATTAGGTGCTAATAAATGTTGGATTTCGTGCTTGATTGATCGTAAGTAGATCCCAATTCGGATTACTTTTAACCCGGACGCAGTTGATCCTGACATTGACCCAATAAACATTAACAATAATATTGTCGTATGTGCTGCAATTGGCCACTGTAAAATATCTACTGTGGTGTAAGCAGTTGTTGACATAATGGAAATAATATTGAATAGCACATCATGAATCATGCGGAAAAAATTATCATAATACGGGATTAATGCCAAACTAATAATAGCTAATGCACCTAATATGATATAAATATACCACTTTAATTCTTCATCTTTAAAAATCTCTTTCCAACGTTTCTCATAAGCCAAGTAGAAGAAGTTAAAGTTTAAACCAAAAGTAAACATCGCAATCATCAAAATAGTTTCAACTACCCTTGAATCATAGTGAGCAATGGATGTTGGATAAATATTAAAACCACCTGTACCAGCTGTACCCATGGACAGTAACATAGATTCAAACCATGGGACCCCAGCAATCCAAAGTAAGACTGTAAATACCGCCGTTAGAAAAAGATAGATAAAGTATAAAATATAAATGGATGAAGAAACCCTAGATTCTAACTTACCTGTCGTAGGCCCTGGTAACTCAGCACGCATCACGTATACACCTTTTGCACCCATATTAGGCACAATATACAGAAGGAATATCAACATACCCATTCCCCCTACCAGCAAGGTAAAGGACCGCCAAAACATCAGCGATTCTGGTAACACGTTTAAAGTATCTACTAGTACACTAGCACCAGTAGTTGTAAAGCCAGAAACGGCCTCGAATAAGGCATCTATATAAGAGTTTACAGCACCTGACAAGTAAAATGGTAAAGCCCCAAACATGGAGATTAAAAACCAGGATAAGGACACTAGGACAAAGCCCTCTCGAGCAAAAAAGACGTCTTTTTCTGGTTGTCTAATTGACATCAATTTACCAACAATGAAGGTGATCAGCATAGAAACGATGAAAGCAAGGATCACTTTAAGCTCATTTTGATAAAGAAAAGCTATTAATAAAGAGGGTAGCAT
>JAEZWY010000121.1 GCA_023442905.1 Bacillota bacterium
GAGTTAGAAGGTAAAGTTGATCAAGCTGAACTTGACGAAGCTAACGCGCTTAAAGATGAATTGAAAGCAGCGCAAGAAGCTGAAGATATTGAAGCAATGAAAACTAAGAAAGATGAATTAAGCGAAAAAATTCAAGCTTTAACAGTTAAATTGTATGAACAAGCAGCACAAGAAGCTGAAGGCCAAGCTGACGCAGGTGAATCTTCAGATAATGATGGCGATGTAGACGCTGACTTCGAAGAAGTTAACGATGATAAATAATGCATAAGTTAGAAACCCTGTCTTCTTTGAGGGCGGGGTTTCTTATGTTATGATGAACTACATAACGCATGATTCAAGGGGGAGTACAGCGTGGCTGAAAAAAGAGACTACTATGAAGTCCTTGGTGTGTCTAAGACCGCCAGTAAGGATGAAATAAAGAAAGCCTATCGAAAATTATCAAAAAAGTATCATCCAGATATTAACAAGGAAGCAGATGCTGAAGATAAGTTTAAAGAAATATCTGATGCATATGAAGTCTTAAGTGATGAACAAAAACGTGCAGCCTATGACCAATATGGCCATGCAGCTACAGATGGTGGCTTTGGAGGCGGCAGTGGATTTGGAGGCGGTGGTTACCAATCTTACGGTGGCTCTGGTTTTGAAGACATCTTTGAGCAATTCTTTGGTGGCGGAGGCGGCGGCTTTAGCGGTTTCGGTGGTGGCTTCGGAGGCGGCCGTACTGCTAATCCAAATGCACCGCAACAAGGTGATGACTTACAATACAATATGGACCTAGAATTTGAAGAAGCGATCTTCGGGACTGAAGAAACCGTTTCTTATCGTCGCGAAGTAGACTGTAAAGTATGTGAAGGTTCTGGTGCGGAGCCAGGTACTGCTGTACATACATGTCCTACTTGTTCAGGTTCCGGTGTTGAAAAAGTTTACCAACAAACACCATTAGGTCGTGTTGTTTCTCAATCTGTATGTCATGAATGTTCAGGTAAAGGGAAAATCTATGACCAAGCTTGTCACCACTGTCATGGTGCAGGTCGTGAAACTGAAACGCATAAAGTGAAAGTTAATGTACCAGCTGGGGTAGAAGATGGTCAAAGCATGCGTCTAAACGGACAAGGTAATGCTGGTAAAAATAATGGACCAGCTGGAAGCTTATATGTTGTTTTCCATGTAAAACGATCTGATATATTCGAACGTGAAGGATCTGAAATACGCTATGTATTACCAATTAACTTTGCACAAGCAGCTTTAGGTGATGAAATCGAAGTTCCTACTGTTCATGGCAAAGTTTCCATGAAGGTGCCTGCTGGTACGCAAACAGGAACTAAATTCCGTTTACGTGGTAAGGGAGCACCTAAATTGAATGGTAATTCAAACGGCGATCAAATAGTTACTGTTAAAGTTGTGACGCCTAAGAATCTGAATGAAGAGCAAAAAGCTTCATTGAGAGCCTTCGCAAAAGCTTCAAATGATGAAGTAAGTGAAGAGGATAGAGGCTTCTTTGATAAGTTAAAAGATGCATTTTCATAAGCAGTAAAAATGGTAGCAGAAGTCAATTTGACTTTTGCTACCATTTTATTTTAGCTTTGTTTTATGTGGTATGAATTAGAACCAAAAACTACCACCCATGTTAGCAAGTTCATAAGAACTATCATCACCACCTAAGATGATAGCTTCTTTGGCCATTTTCAAGTCCTTATCTGAAATTTCACCGACAACATTTAAGAAAGTATAGAAATGTTTTAAGGCTGTTTTATATGAATTAAAGTCTGCTTTTGATGTAGCGATGTGTTTATCTAAAATAAAAGTACTTAAAAAGTGTACAATTGTATCGAAGTCATCGGTATTATCAATTGGTGTAGTAGGGTAATAATAGTTTAGATAATCTTGGATATAAATTCTAGCCCTAGACTGATGTTTGCGTATGCTTTTTGGGCTTAGACCTCGTATTTTTTCTAAATACGTAGAAAACGCATCGAGTATGATTTCATTATTGCTTGTTAACTGATCTTGGAAAGCGTCCTCGTCTTCATTTTTAATCTGTTCAATCTCATGATAGGATTGCCAGTTCTTTTGAACAATGGATTGGTTGTCATTTTCACTATCAGAATTTTTCAATTTTTTCTCTATAATTGCTATTGGTGTAAAGTGAAGTGGCTGGTCAAATGCCTTACTAGTTTCATCTGTAGCTGCAGGCTGACTAAGTGTTAATATAGTATTGTTCAGCATAAGCATCATGCGTAGTGGATATTCTTGGCTAAGATCGACACCATAAGTAGATAGGGCGAGTACTGTTTCATTTAATATGCCTGTGATTCTACGATCTGTTGTGGGGCCAATTGCCAAAGTAGGATCAGTGTCTAAATAGTCATGAATTTGTTCTTGTGATATGGCACATAATTCTAATGATGCCGATATACCAACTCTGACAAGTTCTTCAATCTTTTTCTTCTTTGTTGCGTTGACATCATTGATGATAACAACTGCAAGCGTTTGATTATTAATTAGACATAGAATTTTCTTTCTTTTTTGGGTGAAATATTTACCTGTCCAAGTAAATAATGGGTTTTCTGAAGCATAAGCTTGACTGTTTTCTTTCGTCATTTGCTCATCTACGGCGTTAAAAAGAGGTTCAGTTTTTTTGGTAATTTGAATCAGCATGTACATTACCTCCATCTTTAAAGTACAAGGATTAGTCAATATATTTTATTACGATTAGGATACCATATATTTATCATTAAGCTAATGTCTGTTAAAGGACTATTTATATAGTATAACAATAGGTAGCATTAGAAAGGATAAAGTAGGCAAAATGTTGTGGTAACGGGGTAATTTTGCTATAATGATAATTGCTGAAAATAAGAGGAGGATGGAAAATGGATATCCAAGAAATGAAAGCAAGACAAGAAAAAATCAGAAATTTTTCCATCATCGCGCACATTGATCATGGTAAATCTACGCTAGCAGACCGTATCCTACAAAATACAGGGACGGTTTCTGAACGCGAGATGCATGACCAATTATTAGATTCTATGGATCTTGAACAAGAACGTGGTATCACGATTAAGTTGAATGCAATTGAATTAGAATATAAAGCGAACGATGCGGAAACTTATATTTTCCATTTAATTGATACACCAGGGCACGTAGACTTTTCATATGAGGTTTCACGGTCTCTTGCAGCCTGTGAAGGTGCAGTATTAGTTGTGGATGCAGCGCAAGGAATTGAAGCACAAACACTAGCAAACGTTTATTTAGCTGTTGAAAATGATTTGGAAATTGTACCAGTCATCAATAAAATTGATTTGCCTGCTGCTGATCCTGAAAAAGTGAAACAGGAAATCGAAGATGTGATTGGCTTAGATGCTTCTGATGCGGTATTGGCATCCGCTAAAGCTAATATTGGTATTGAAAAATTGTTGGAACAAATCGTTGAAAAAGTACCTGCACCAAGCGGGGAAATAGAGGCACCTGTTCAAGCATTGATTTTTGATTCGGTTTACGATGCTTATCGAGGCGTTGTATTGAGTGTCCGGGTTGAAAATGGTGTCATTCGTAATGGTGACCGAATCCAGATTATGTCAAATGGCAAGACTTTTGATGTCACAGAAGTAGGGATTATGTCACCTAAACCAATCCCTCGCGATTACTTAATGGCTGGTGATGTTGGTTATATCACGGCAAGTATCAAAACAATTCAAGATACACGTGTTGGGGATACTGTTACTTTAGCTAATAATCCTGCAACCGAACCTTTAGCAGAGTATAAACAATTAAATCCGATGGTATATTGTGGTTTATATCCGGTGGACTCGGCTGACTATGTTGATTTACGTGAAGCTTTAGAAAAACTACAATTAAACGATGCATCTTTAGAATTTGAAGCAGAGTCTTCTCAAGCGCTAGGGTTTGGTTACCGTTGTGGTTTCTTAGGTATGTTACATATGGATGTTATTCAAGAGCGTATTGAGCGAGAATTTAATATTGACTTAATTGCAACGACACCTTCTGTAATTTATCATGTACATAAAACTGATGGTACTACGGTAGAAGTTGCAAACCCGTCTGAAATGCCGGACCCAACTTATATTGAGTCTATTGAAGAACCAATTGTTAAAGCAAACATCATGGTACCACAAGAGTATGTGGGCGCAGTGATGGAACTAGCACAACGAAAACGTGGCAACTTTATCACCATGGACTACTTAGACGATATTCGTGTCGATGTAAAGTATGAATTACCATTATCAGAGATTGTTTTTGACTTCTTTGACCAATTGAAGTCTAATACAAAAGGTTACGCTTCGTTAGATTATGAAATTGGTGGATACCAAAAATCTAACTTAGTGAAATTAGATGTCTTACTGAACGGCGATGTCGTGGATGCATTATCTATTATCGTTCATAGAGACTTTGCTGAGAGTCGTGGTCGCGTTTTAGTAAGTAAATTGAAAGAAGTTATTCCAAGACAACAATTTGAGGTGCCGATTCAAGCAGCAATCGGGCATAAAATTATTGCGCGTACCAATATTAAAGCCCTTCGAAAAGATGTTACTGCCAAGTTATACGGTGGGGACGTTACACGCCGTCAGAAACTATTAAAGAAACAAAAAGAAGGTAAAAAACGTATGAAAGCTATTGGTTCTGTTGAAGTACCACAAGAGGCTTTCTTAGCTATCTTAGATATGGGCGAAGAATAAATGATAAACTAAGCTAAACGAAGAATGTTGCAATGCACATTCTTCGTTTTTTTATATTCATTTGCCCTTATACTTGCCTTAAAGTGCACTCTAAGGTGTATATTGATATCTGAAATGAGATACGTAATACTAGCTCGTCTCATCTCATGGCACAAAAAGGATACTTGATCAAAGGAGGTTTTTTAGTGAAAGATGTATTACTATTAGTAGGTGCTGGACAATTAGGTATGGCAATTGCTCGGCGGATTGGATTTAATCATAAAATTCTAATTGGAGATAAAAACTTTGATAATGCGATTGCAATCGCTGATACATTAGAAGGGGCTGGCTTTGATGTAGTTGCCACTGAAATTAATATTGCAGATAAAACTTCTATCCTTAGTTTTATTAAAAAAGGGCAAAGTTATGGCGAAATTAGCTTATTCATCAATGCCGCAGGTGTCTCTCCTAGTCAAGCATCTATCGAAACTGTACTCAAGGTTGATTTATATGGGACTGCTGTTTTGCTCGAGGAGATAGGGAAAGTTATCAAAGTAGGAGGTGCTGGGGTAACAATTTCTAGTCAATCTGGTTATCGGATGCCAGCATTAACTACAGAAGAAGATCGTCTTCTAGCGATGACACCGGTAGACCAGTTACTTGATTTAGATATTTTAAATCCTATAAATATTGATGATTCGCTACATGCCTATCAATTGGCTAAACGAGGAATTGGAAAACGCGTGATGGCTGAAGCCGTTAAGTGGGGGAAAAAGGGTGCACGCATAAATGCTATATCACCGGGGATCATCGTCACCCCCTTGGCAGTTGATGAATTTAATGGGCCTCGTGGAGATTTTTATAAAGACATGTTTGCTAAAAGTCCTACTGGCCGTCCAGGTACGGCAGATGAAGTTGCAAATCTAGCAGCAATTTTGATGGGAGGCGAGGGTGCTTTTATCACAGGATCAGATTTCTTAATTGACGGTGGTGCAACGGCAACCTTTTACTACGGAGAATAATTTTAAGAAAAGAAAGGGCGTAAATAAATGAAAGCAGCAATTTTTAATGAGCCAGGAAATATGAGTGTTACAGATATAGCGAAACCTCAAATTCAAGCACCACACGATGCGATTATTCGAGTAGTAAGAGCTTGTGTTTGTGGGTCAGATTTATGGTGGTATCGTGGTATTTCAGATAAAACTAAAGGAAGCCAGACTGGACATGAAGCCATCGGTATTGTAGAAGAAGTAGGATCGGCAGTTAAAAATATCCAAAAAGGTGATTTTGTTATTGTACCTTTTACGAATGGTTGCGGACACTGTGCAGCTTGTAAAGCTGGATTTGACGGTGACTGTGCTACTTTCACAGGTGGCGCATTAGGTTTTCAAGCTGAATACCTACGCTACGTATCGGCTGACTGGGGCTTAGTTAAAATACCTGGGCAACCTGGAGATTATTCTGCTGATATGCTGAAATCGTTCACAACTCTTGCGGATGTAATGGCTACAGGTTACCATGCAGCATTTACAGCTGAAGTAAAACCAGGAGATACAGTAGTGGTTGTTGGAGACGGTGCAGTTGGATTATGTGGTGTTATCGGTGCTAAGTTATTAGGAGCAGAACGTATTATTATTATGAGTCGTCATAAAGATCGTCAGGAATTAGCGATAGAATTCGGCGCAACAGATATTGTCGCTGAGCGTGGTGATGAGGGTATTCAACGTGTTATCGCATTAACTGGCGAAGGCGCTGACGCTGTTTTAGAATGTGTTGGTTCGCAACTAGCTGTAGAAACTGCTGTACAATTAGCTCGTCCAGGTGCAGTCGTTGGTCGAGTAGGCGTTCCCCATATCGATGAGTTAGATACCAACAAATTATTCTGGAAAAATATCGGTCTTCGAGGTGGTCGTGCTGCAGTAACCACTCATGATCGTGCTGTCCTCCTCGATGCTGTTTTAGAAGGCCGAATTAATCCAGGTAAGGTATTCAATATGGCATTTGAGTTAGATGACGTACAGGCCGCTTATGCAGCAATGGACGAACGTAAGGCCATTAAATCGCTATTAGTTATCTCAGAATAATTTCTGCTAGCATCACGCCTATTGGATAATTACTTACAGAAGGCTCTAAATTGTCTTTACCAATATTTAGGATTATACTATATATGTTATTGGAAATGTGGTTAAACAATAGGAGGTTTTATTTTGGAAAAAGCACAAAGAATTAAAATCTTACAAGATATCGTCAAAATTAAATCGGTAAATGCACATGAAAAAGAAGTTGCCGATTACCTAGCTGACCTATTTGCAAAATATGATATTGAAAGCAAACAAGTTGAATATGCAGAGGGACGCAATAATTTAGTCGCAGAATTGGGCTCTGACCAAGATGGTAAAGTACTAGCTGTTTCCGGACATATGGATGTTGTTGAAGCTGGTAACGAATCAGAATGGGCTTTTCCACCATTCTCAGGAGCAATCGATGGAGATAAATTATATGGTCGCGGTACCACAGACATGAAATCTGGTCTGGCAGCCTTGGCTATCGCTATGTGTGAGTTAAAAGAAGAAGGGGCAGACTTAAACGGTCGTGTTCGTTTCCTTGGTACAGTCGGAGAAGAAATTGGTCGGATTGGCTCTAAACAATTAGTAAAAGAAGGATATGCTGATGATATTGATGGGTTAATTATTGCTGAACCTTCAAGTTCTATCATTGCTTACACTCATAAAGGGTCTATGAACTTTACAGTGACCGCAAAAGGTAAATCTGCACATTCTTCAATGCCTGCTGAAGGAATCAATGCGATTAACCATATCGCTGATTTCGTGCTACATTTTAATGAAGCCATGGATAAAGTGGTTAATGAGTATGAAAACCCTGAATTGGGCCGTGTTGCGGCATCTGTCACTGTAATTAACGGTGGTGATCAAGTTAACTCAATTCCTGCACGCGCAACAATTGAAGGTAACATACGGACAATTCCAGAATTTTCTAACCCTGAAGTGAAGAAAGTAATAAATGGTATTCTGGACGAATTAAATCAAAAAGAGAATTACAATCTTTCAATTACTTATGATGTAGATGACAATGCTGTAGAAAAAGCAAAAGATTCTCCTTTAGTACAGATCTTCGATAAATTAACGTCAGATGACGTGAAACCAGGTGGTATTTCACCTGTAACTGATGCGGAAGCCTTCGCAAGTACAGACAGAGACTTTGACCTAGTGATCTTTGGTCCTGGTGAAGAAAGCTTGCCACATCAACTTAATGAATATGTATCTGTTGAAGATTACTTAAGTAAAATTGATCTATTCAAAGAAGCAATTAAAGAATACCTAAAATAAACTGATTAAATACTAGCGTATACCGATATGCTCCTCTTAAAGTTGGGACTCTATAAAATAGCCTACTTTAAGGGGAGTTTTTTACTTACTTTAACATGCATCGCCTTTCTTTTTAGCGAATAAACGGTATAATAAGATAAAATAGTGAACAAAGGGTGAGTGTATGATTTTATCAGGCAAGAAAATTGCGGAAGAGCAAGGGAATGGTATTAAGATAACGCCATTTAACGAAGGTCAGGTCAATCCAAATTCTTATAATTTGAGACTATCTAATGAGCTGGCTTATTATGAAGATGATGTATTGGATATGAAAAAAAAGCCAACACTTAAGTCTATTCAAATTCCTGAAGACGGATACCTATTGGAACCAGGAAAGCTATATTTAGGACGTACAGTCGAATATACGGAAACAGATAAATATGTACCGATGCTTGAAGGCCGTTCATCTATTGGGCGATTAGGTCTATATATTCACGTAACTGCGGGATTCGGTGATGTTGGTTTTTCAGGTTATTGGACCTTAGAGATGCATTGTTTACAACCAATTCGCATCTACCCAAATGTTGAAATTTGCCAGATTTACTACCATACAATTAACGGTGAATACGATTTATATTCATCTGGGAAGTATGCCAATAACCAAGGGATTCAAGAATCACGTTTGTATCAAGATTTCATCTAATAGACCCTGTTTTAAATTATGAATATTTTGTGAAGAAAAGCCATGAATATGGCTTTTTTTGTGAAAGCAAGTTTACTTTGACCAAATTTGACTTTGGATAGGTTATAATATATTTGTAGTTAAGAAGTATAGCTAGTGACATATGTATTCTAGCTAAATAACTTGTATATTTTGAACAATAATGAGCAGGAGTGAATATATGAGCAGAAATAAAAAACAGAAAAAGAATCGGAAGAAAGGTTTAAATTTTGGAAACTCACCTAATGGTGGCTACTTCAATTTTATGAATGCCTTTTGGTGGGTTATTTTAATCATTCTAGGATTAAATCTACTATTCCCGGCTATTACCGCTATGCAGGTAGAAGAGGTTCCGTACTCTTCATTTGTTAGCCAAGTAGATGCAGGTCAAGTTCAAAGCGTAGAAATCAATCAATACGATTTAACCTGGACAGCTGAAACTGATGGGGACAGCCAAGTATACACGACTGGTAAAGTAGACGATCCAGAATTGGTCAGCCGATTAGAAGCTAATAATGTTACTTACCAAACTGAAATTTATCAACCAACTTCTCCTATCATCTCTTTCTTACTTACATTTATTTTACCTTTTGCAGTTATCTACTGGTTAATGCGTAAGGTAATGCAGAAAATGACTGGTGCTAGTGATTCCAAGATCGACCTTTCAGGTGGAGGCGGTTTTGGGGGAATGAATTTTGGTAAATCAGATGCAAAGATTTATGTTAAATCTGATAACTCACGAAACTTTAAGGATGTAGCAGGTCAAGACGAGGCTAAAGAATCTTTAGTTGAGGTTGTAGATTATCTGAAAGAGCCAAAAAAATACCAAGCAATTGGTGCCCAAGCACCACGTGGGGTCCTACTAGTAGGTCCTCCAGGTACAGGTAAAACCTTGATGGCTCAGGCTGTGGCAGGAGAAGCTGGTGTGCCATTCTTCTCTATTGCAGGTTCTGAATTCGTTGAAATGTTTGTCGGTCGTGGGGCTGCAAAAGTGCGTGACCTCTTTAAACAAGCGAATGATAAAGCTCCATGTATCGTCTTTATCGATGAAATTGATACGATTGGTAAATCTCGTGATAATTCATATTCAACCAATGACGAACGTGAACAAACTTTAAACCAATTACTAACTGAAATGGATGGGTTTGAAGGTGATAAGGGTGTTATTATCCTTGCAGCCACCAACCGTCCTGAATCGCTGGATAAAGCCCTCTTACGACCTGGTCGCTTTGACCGTCAAATTTCTATGGAATTACCTGACTTAAAGGGACGTGAAGAAATTCTTCGTGTCCACGCTAAAGAATATAAGATGGGTTCAAATATCGATTATCGTTACATTGCTCGTGCAACTGCGGGTGCATCCGGGGCAGACTTAGCCAACATTATTAATGAAGCCGGTTTACGTGCTGTTAGAAATAACCATAAGGAGATTAGTCAAATTGACTTAGACGAATCTGTTGATGTTGTTTTAGCAGGTCAAATTAAGAAGAATGACATCCTTTCTCCAGAAGAACGTCGTGTGGTATCTTATCACGAAATCGGTCATGCGCTGGTTGCAGCCCAACAATCGGGTTCAGCACCAGTAGAAAAGATTACGATTATTCCTCGTACATCTGGAGCCCTTGGATATACTATGCAAGTGGAACAAGGCGAGAAATCACTTTATACTAAGCAAGAACTATATAATCAATTAATGACACTTGCTGGTGGACGTGCAGCCGAAGAGGTAGTCTTTGGGGAAGTGACCACTGGAGCATCTAATGATATTGAAAAAATGACTAAGATTGCACGATCTATGGTAACGCAATATGGTATGTCCGATACTTTTGGTATGATGCAATTAGAAAGTCGTACGAATCGATACTTATCTGATAATACACAGAGTCAAGTATCAGGAGGGACTGCTGAAAAAGCGGACCAAGAGGTTATTGAATTAATTAAACGTGCCCATCAAGAAGCTGGTGAAATCTTAATGAATAACCGAGAAAAATTGGATGAATTATCTGAATACCTTATTCAAGAAGAAACGATCACCGGTCAACAATTCATGCAAATTTTAAATAAATAAGATCAAAAACGTTCGTGAAAATTCACGAACGTTTTTGATTGTAAATTTTTGTTTTTTTATAAATACTTCATCAGTAATAGGGATAGGACGATACCAATAATTGAGGTAAAAATCCTTTGTTTATGATAATCTCTTGTTTGATCATTTGGGGCTTCAATAGGTTCAATTACACCGTCAACCTCGATAAATCCGCCAGCTTGAGCATGTTTATCCTTTTTACGCCATTGCCATAAGTGATAGACACTGCGTATAAGCAGTGCGATTGATAAAATTAGTAATAGGGTTGGGAATATTTGAATAAACAATTTGGTAAAGAATATGAAGAGCATGATTAATAAAGCTAAAATCGCTAATAAGGCAAAACAACCTAGACCTGAAGAGCCGTTATATACATAAACGCGTCGTTTGTTATTCATGAATTGTCACCTCCAATGGGCACTTTTTATTCTATTATAGCGAATTGTCACATGTATTGAAAATGATTCTGTTGATTGTTTAGTCATTAAGATAAGAATCGTTAAAGCATTCTGATTGCACCTGGTTATATGGTAGAATAGTACAGAATGAACGGAGAGGACAGGGTTATATATGAAAGATTACAAAGCATTAAATTGGTCGAAAACATATGGTATGAAACAATTATTAAATGACGTTTCCTTCTTAATTCGAGAGGGACAACACGTTGGTTTAGTTGGTGCCAATGGATCGGGCAAGACAACTTTATTAAATATCATTGCAGGAAAATCTAGTTTAGATAAAGGTGAAATTGAGCATCCAAAAGATTTTACTGTAGGGATTGTGACCCAAGATCCAGAATTAGACGAAAACCAGACAATTTTTGAGGCAGTATACCACTCAGAAAGCCCAATTGTCCAATTAGTAGGTCGATACGAAGAGATTACTTTAGATTTACAATTAGACCCAGAAAATAGCCAACTTCAAAAGAAATTTCAAGTAATTGAACAAGAAATGAACGCACAAAATGCTTGGAATTTAGATACAACTATTCAAACGATTCTATCTAAGTTAGGGATTAGTGATTTAACCCAAGAGGTGAAAGTATTATCTGGGGGGCAACGTAAACGTGTTGGTTTGGCTAAAGTTTTGATTGAAGAACCAGATTTACTACTAATGGATGAACCTACCAACCATTTAGATTTTGAAATGGTAGAATGGCTAGAAAACTATATTGCTAATTATAAAAAATCAGTATTGGTTGTAACACATGATAGATATTTCCTAGATCAAATTACCACCCATATTTTTGCTTTAGACCGCGGAGACTTGAAGCAATATGAAGGGAATTATCAGATCTATTTGGAAAAATTACAGTCTGAGCATGAAATTGAAGCGGCTACTATGGCCAAGCAAAAGAAATTATATAAGAGTGAATTAGCGTGGATGCGTAAAGGGGCCAAAGCAAGAACGACTAAACAACAAGCCCGTATTCATCGTTTTGAGAACTTAAAAGACAAAGTAAGCCAAAGAACAGATGATAGCGAATTAACAGTAGATTTAGATACACAGCGCTTGGGGAATAAAGTACTGGAATTTGATCACTTGACAGTTGGGTATCCCAATAAGCCATTAATTGAAAACATCAATTTGCTATTACAAAATAAAGAACGTATCGGTATTATTGGAGATAATGGTGTAGGGAAAACGACTTTCTTAAATACGATTGCCGGTATTCAGCCACCTTTATCAGGTGAAGTAAAAACGGGTGAAACGGTTCGTATTGCCTATTTCCAACAAATACCGACTGATCTACCTGAAGATAAAAGAGTTATCAATTATGTACAAGAAATCGCTTCTGAATATGTCTATGATGATGGTACACAAGCCTCTTCTGCTCAAATGTTAGAGCAATTTTTATTCCCACGTGAATCTCATGGCATGTTAATTGGGACCTTATCAGGTGGCGAAAGAAAACGACTTTATCTGTTAAAAATCTTAATGACGCGACCAAATGTTTTACTATTAGATGAGCCAACCAACGATTTAGATATTGATACTTTATCTGTGTTAGAGGACTACCTAGAAACTTTCCAAGGAACAGTTATTACTGTATCCCATGACCGCTACTTCTTAGATAAGGTGGTTGAGAAGCTAATTATTGTCGATAGTGTAGACAATACAGTACAATTAATCTATGGTAACTACCATGATTATAGAGATGCAATGAAGGCAACACAAAGTAGCCAAGTAACAAATAGTAGCTCGTCCATTCAATCAAATAATCAATCATCTGAACTGGAATCAGAAACTGTGGCTAAGCCTAAGCGAATGTCTTATCAAGAGAAGAAAGATTGGGCAGTTATAGAAAGTGAAATCGAGCAATTAGAGAATGAAATTGAATCGATAGACCTAGCTATGAACGAAAACGGAAATGATTACAGCAAATTAAGTGAATTGCAATTAGAGAAAGAAAGCAAAGAAAATGATTTGCTAGAAAAGATGACTTACTGGGAATATCTATCTGGTTTGGAAAGTTAAGCAGTACATTTAAAATTGAAAGAATACTAGGAGGCAAAGATTTTGGCAAAACAATACTTAGATTTTCTACAACATATTTTAGATAACGGTCAAGACAAAAGTGACCGTACAGGCGTGGGCACTAGATCTGTCTTTGGTTATCAAATGCGGTTTGATTTAAGTGAAGGATTCCCTTTACTAACAACTAAAAAAGTACCTTTTGGCTTAATTAAGAGCGAGTTGCTATGGTTCCTAAAAGGTGATACGAATATTCGTTATTTATTGGAAAATAACAACCATATTTGGGATGAATGGGCTTTTAAACGTTGGGTTGAGTCAGATGCTTATCAAGGACCAGATATGACTGATTTTGGTTTACGAGCAGACGCAGATGCAGAATTTAAACAAGTTTATCAGGCGGTTAAAAAAGAATTTTGCGACCGTGTTTTATCAGATGATGATTTCGCCGAAGAGTTCGGTGAATTAGGAAATGTATACGGGAAACAATGGCGCCACTGGGAGACACGTGAAGACGGAGTAATTGATCAAATTGCGAATATTATTGATCAATTGAAAAATAATCCCGATTCTCGTCGTATTATGCTTTCTGCTTGGAACCCTGAAGACGTGCCTAATATGGCATTACCCCCTTGTCATACAATGAGTCAGTTTTATGTTCAAGATGGGAAATTGTCTTGTCAACTTTACCAGCGATCTGGGGATGCTTTCTTGGGCGTACCTTTTAATATCGCTTCATATGCCTTATTAACACATTTACTAGCAAGAGAAGCTGGTTTAGAGGTTGGTGACTATGTACATACTTTTGGTGATGCACATATTTACAACAATCATTTTGATCAAGTGCATGAGCAATTAAGCCGAGAACCACGTATGCTACCAACATTAGAGATTAATGGAGAGGGTAAATCAATTTTTGATTTAGAAAAAGATGATATTAAAGTAAAAGGCTATAAACCTCATGAAGCAATTAAAGCACCAGTAGCGGTATAATAATAGACAACTATTAAAAGTTATTTCTGTCACTAGTTGATAAGGAGGAATTACGATGTTAATTGCAATTTGGGCACAAGATATCAATCATTTAATTGGAAAAGGTGGTAAGTTACCTTGGCACTTACCAAATGATTTGAAATTTTTTAAAGACCAAACAGTTGGAAAAACTGTGGTAATGGGCCGTAAAACATACGCTGGAATGGATTATAAACCATTACCAAATCGTCATAACATCATTATTACCCGTCAAAAGACACCATTTGATTCTGCCTATAGTCAGTCAGATGTTGAATTAACGGA
>JAEZWY010000183.1 GCA_023442905.1 Bacillota bacterium
TAGAAAAGGTGATCGATATAACTGAAGTGACGCGTTGAATCATGAAGATAGGAAAGCATCAGCGGTTTAAACTCATCTAAATACTTTCTTCGCTTTCGTGTTGTCTTTGGCATCACGCCTTCTAATCTCTTCTTAACCGTTTTTCGGTCACAGTTTAATTCACGTGCAATCTTTGATAGATTCAATGTTATTTCTCCTTTCTGATACCATTCACTTAACCTAGATAAATCGTCTAATGATGTGATTGTAATCTTTGCAATTTCTGACATAATCATTCCCCCTAATGAAATAATTATATCAAAATAGATTACCTCAATTGTTTTTGTAACTGGGGAAAGTTACGTGCAACAAATTGGGTAATCTTATTGTAACTTTTATAGCTCATCCTCTACAGCTTTGTATAACTGTTTATTTAACGCTTCTTTCTCCTGCTCTAGCTGTTCTCTTTGTATTTCTTCTTCTTGTTTGTTGTAATCTAAAAGTGGCCACTTTTTAACGAAATTGCCGTTGAAAATGGGCCACTAATCTAATATCCTCACCTATAATATTAATAGGTGGAGGTGTAGGAGTGATAAAAAGAATGAAAGAATTTGAATGTATTAGTTTATATCGTAAAGGAATGAATTTTAGTCAAATTGCCAGAGAACTCGACATGAATCGAAAAACCGTACGAAGTATTATCTATCGCCATAAACAATTTACACAACAATTATTGGATCAGCAGCCTTGCATACCCATTGATTCCCTAACCGAAAAAATTGTTTTAGAAAGAAAATATGACTCTTCCAATCGCAAGGCACGTGCCTATACACCAGAAGTACAAGCAAAGATGAAGGAATTATTGGATCAGGAAACCATTAAATCTAAAAAATTAGGCACCCATAAACAAAATTTAACTGCGAAGCAGGTTCATGAACTACTACTTGTAGAGGGCTTCTCCATTAGTTACCGAACAACGGCACATTATTGGACCAAACTAAAGAAAAAGCACCTGAATCGTATATTCGTCAAGAATACGATCTAGGTGAACAGGTTGAATTTGATTTTGGGGAAGTTAAGTTAGAGATAAAGGGAAATGTTAAGACCTATCATTTAGCTGTATTTGCTGCGCCTGCATCCGATTTTTTCTGGGCGTATCTTTACACCAATCAGAAACTGGCGGTCTTTCAAGAAGCGCATGTTCGATTTTTTGAACAATTAGGGGGCAGTTATCATGAAGTCGTCTATGATAATATGCGAAATGTAGTGTCTCGCTTTATTGGACGTCACGAAAAACAATTAAATGAATAGCTCCTGCACCTATCCCTCTACTATGGCTTTAACGTTAACGTCACCAATTGTTTTAGTGGTAATGAAAAAGGCACAGTGGAAGGTCGGGTCAAAAAAGTGAGACAGGCCTGCTTCGCAAAACGATATCAATTTAAATCTTTAAACGAAGCCCGTCAATATCTCCATCAACAGTTGACTCAATTAAATAAAAACTCTCGAATTGAAGAAGAAAAACACTCTTTATTACCTTATCGTCCTCCATTTGAATTGGCGCAGATTGATCAATTAAAGGTCAATAAATATGCGATGATTCAGTGGGAGAAAAAATAGTATTCAGTCCCGGATTATTTAGTAGGCTATACAGTACAAATAAAAGTCTACGAAGACTTCCTTATTGTTTTAGCGAATCATAAAGAAGTCTGTAGACATCAGAAGATAGAGAGTCCTGAACAATATCAATTAAATATTGGTCATTACCTAAATACATTCAAAAAGAAGCCGGGCGCAATTGAACATTCCCTCGTCCTAAAACAAAACCCAGATTTGAATGAGCTCTATCGAACTTATTATAAAGGAAATCCTAAAAAATTTATAGAGGACTTACAGTTTCATCTCGAATTACCTCAAGAACAACTGATTGAGCGAATAACAAGGAAAGCCCAATCGCTTGAAAAAGAATCCGACTATGACTCAAGTGAATCCGTTACATTACTTGAAGCCACATATGCAGGGATTATGGCTATTAATCGATTATATGGATTGGAGGAACGAACGTGTTAAGCATACCAGAAGCAGCCAATGAATTAAAATTATCCTATATTAAAGAAAATTATCAAACACTCTTCAAGGAAATGACCCATCGTCAATTGACAATAGAAGAGGCATTAATGGAGTTGTTGTCAGAGGAAGTGGAACTTAGACGAAGTAGAAGTCATCAAAGACGAATAAAAGACGCGAAATTTCAACAGAAAAAATATTTATTCGATTTTGATGATCAGCTATTTGAACCCACAGTACGGCAACAACTACGAGAATTAAAGACGTTAGAATTTATAAAAAATAAGGAAAATGCGATTTTAATAGGGAATCCAGGAACAGGGAAAACCCATTACAGTATTGGGATTGGGATTGAGGCTTGTTTACAGGGTTATAGTGTTCTATTCATGAATGCGCCTAACCTCGTTATCCAAATGAAGGAGGCTGTAACACAAAGTCAATTCGTATGATTTAAACGGCGATTTGATAAAGTTGATTTAGTGATTGTGGATGAATGTCAAGGGCAATATAAAATTGTAGGTTTATGGCAATAAAAACTGTTAGAAATGTCACTTTTCTGATGCATGTTTCAATCGATAAGATTTACCTGTCATTTTAAAAATCTTCGAATGATGAACCAAGCGGTCCAATATAGCAGCTGCTGTTTCTGGACTCTTGAAAAGTTCCGCCCAGCCTGATAACGCTAAATTAGTGGTGACAATTGTTGAATGTTGTTCATAGCGACGATTTAATAATTGGAATAATAAACTGGCATCGTTGCCCTCGATAGGTAAATATCCAATTTCATCAATAATCAAGAGCTGGTAACGCGCATAACGTTTCAATACACGTTCTATAGCCCCTTTTTGGTGGGCACTATTTAACCGATTTAATAATTCATGACAAGAAACAAATAAGGTCCGTTTCCCTTGGAGGCAAGCCTCCACGCCTAGCGCAATGGCTAAGTGTGACTTTCCAACACCCGGACTCCCCAGAAATAGAATGTTCTGATGATCATTCATAAATTGGAGGTTCTTTAAATCCAATAATTCCTGCTTATTTAACTGAGGTTGAAAAGAAAAGTCAAACATCTCAAAAGTTTTTCTTTGTGGGAATCTGGCACGTTTAATGACTTGTGTGAACATCTCATTCTGTTGAAAAGACACTTCTTGATCGGTTAGCTCTAGAAAGGCTTCAGTTAATGAGATATCTTGTTGATAAACCTGCTCCATGTAATGAGGGAATTTTTCTTTCATGTGCGTTAACCCTAAAGTTTCAAAATTCTTTATCAGACGCTCATAATTTGTTGCCATTATTAATCCTCCAATTGATCGTAGTCGCTGAGTGATTCAGTAATATAAGTACGAATATCTTCGTCACTCCGACGGGAAAACACATCGGATTTTAGGATATGAAATAGATCCTCTTGATGATAGTTGAGCGGTTGGTTAGATAA
>JAEZWY010000029.1 GCA_023442905.1 Bacillota bacterium
GAAAGACGGTCAATATGCAGTAGCACAATTAAACATTAACAACTTGGAATGGACTCAAGCTGTTTTAGAAGCAGCCCAAGCAGAAAATTCACCAGTAATTTTAGGTGTTTCTGAGGGTGCTGGTAAATACATGGGTGGCCCAGAAGTTGTTGCCGCAATGGTTAAAGCTTTAATTGAAACTATGGAAATCACTGTTCCTGTTGCTTTACATTTAGACCACGGTTCATCTTTTGAGACTGCTAAACGTGCAATCGACGCTGGATACTCTTCAGTTATGATTGATGGTTCTCATCACCCAATCGATGAAAACATCGCTATGACTAAAAAAGTTGTAGAATACGCACACGAACGTGGTGCTTCTGTTGAAGGTGAAATCGGTACGGTTGGTGGTACTGAAGACGGCGTTACTGCTGGTATCAACTACGCAGATAAAGAAGAATGTAAACGTATCGTTGACGAAGCTGGTATCGACGCATTAGCTGCAGCTTTAGGTTCAGTTCATGGTCCATACTCAGGCGAACCTGTTTTAGGTTTCGATGAAATGAAAGAAATTTCTGAATACACAAACACACCATTAGTGTTACACGGTGGTTCAGGTATTCCAGAAGAGCAAATTAAAAAAGCAATCGAACGCGGTCATGCGAAAATCAACGTAAATACTGAATTACAAATCGTATTTACTGCTGCAGTTCGCGAAAACTTAAACAATGATGACAAAGTTTACGACCCACGTAAAGTTTTAGCACCAGGTAAAGCTGCGATTGTTAAAACTGCTCGTGAAACATTACGTATGTTTGGTTCATCAAACAAAGCATAATTCATTTTAGCCAGTGGATTTCCGCTTAATATATCCTTTTTCGAGCAATGACCTGTTGGTTGTTGCTCTTTTTTTGTACTCGAAATCTTAAAATTTGAAGTAAATAGGGCTTTTTCACACATCTTCAATTCTTTTTGCTGATTCATAGTCGATTCATGGGTTATAATGAGATAAATAGTCTTATAACTAATTATATATATGTTAAATTTTACATAGAAGTAAAAAAACCATTAAAATTGGCGGAGATGGTAGTTATCTCATAGAGAATTAGGTATAATCAATCTTGCATTATCTATCATACAATCGGAGTATTTTGCAAAAAAAACATACTTAGTGATGGTAGATAATTATTGAATCAAACTTCAACTAAAAATAAGCATTAGATAAAAACGAAAATGACGAATGAGGGGTTTTATAATGGAAAAATTTATCATCAAGGGTGGTAATCCGTTAAAGGGTGAGATTACAGTTTCAGGAGCGAAGAACAGTGCAGTCGCACTTATTCCTGCAGCGATTATGGCGGATTCACCGGTGGTAATTGAGGGCGTACCGGAAATTGATGACGTATTCGCTTTAATTGAGATTTTGAAAGACTTTAACGTGGATGTAGCGTTTAATGAGCATGTAATGCGTATTGACCCAACAAACATGGAAAATATCCCAATGCCTGATGGTAAGATTCAAAGCTTACGTGCATCTTATTACTTCATGGGTGCTTTGTTAGGTAAATACGGTGAGGGTGTTGTTGGTTTACCAGGTGGCTGTAACTTGGGCCCTCGTCCAATGGATTTACATTTAAAAGGCTTCGAAGCTTTAGGTGCAGAAGTTAGCAACGAATTAGGTGCAATGCATTTAACAACAAATGGAAATGGCTTAACTGGTACTGAAATTTATCTAGATGTTGTCAGTGTGGGTGCAACCATTAATATTATGTTAGCAGCATCCCGTGCTAAAGGGACAACTGTGATTGAAAATGCAGCGCGTGAGCCTGAAATTATTGATATTGCAATGCTTTTAAATAAAATGGGTGCTAAAATTAAAGGTGTAGGTACTTCTACAATCCGTATTGAAGGTGTAGATACTATGCATGGCGCTTCTCACCAACAAATTCCTGACCGTATTGAAGCCGGTACTTATATTGCGGCCGCTGCTGCAGTTGGCCAAGGTGTGACAGTTCACAATGTGATTGCAGAACATATCGAAAGTTTCTTAGCGAAACTACGTGAAATGGGTGTTAAAATGGATGTGAATGATGATTCTATCTATATTCATCCAAATGACGGTCAATTAAAAGTGGTAGACATTAAAACAGCTCCTTACCCTGGTTTTGCAACAGATTTACAACAACCGATTACGCCATTATTACTATCAGCAACTGGTAGTGGTAAATTAGTGGATACGATTTATCCTAAACGTGTTAAGCATGTACCTGAGTTAGTGCGTATGGGTGCAAATATTGATGAAAATAATGATCAAATTACCTTTAGTGGGCCAAACCAATTGACTGGCGCGACTGTAACGGCTTCTGATTTACGTGCAGGTGCTGGTTTAGTCATTGCTGCATTGATGGCTGAAGGTGAAACTGAATTATATGGTGCTGGTAACATTTTACGTGGTTATGACCACATTGATGAGAAATTGTCAGCTTTAGGTGCTGATATTCAATTGGTACAATATGATTATTCAACAGTGAACTAATGTTTTCACTGTAGTGATTGCATGTGGGGACTGTGGCTAGTAGTGGCGCAGTCCTTTACACTTTTATCTAAACGAATAGCAAGTCCTCTTTTAACACTTCTTTAGATCCAACGACCAGCTAGCTGCTTTATGGCTAGTTTTATGTAAAGATTACTCAGCTTCTACGCGGTCGCCCTTTTCCAGAAATGAATTAAATATAAATAGAAATGAAGGTTTTTTTATGTCATCGAATGAGCAAGAACAAGTGAAGTTGCATAGTTTGCAGGCTATGACTTTGAAGGAGATTTACCAGTACGCAAAGGCGTATAAGGTGCCGTATTATAGTCAAATGAATAAGAAGGAATTGATTATGGCTGTCTTGCGGGCGCAAGAGGTGAGTCAGGGCTTTATGAATGTTGAGGGTGTGCTTGATATTACGGGTTCTGATTTTGGTTTTCTTCGCTCGATTAATTATTCGCCTAGTCAGGAAGATATATATATTTCGAATTCTCAGATTCGTCGGTTTGGTTTGCGGAATGGGGATTTGGTGTCAGGTACAGCGCGTCCGCCTAAGGCGAGTGAACGGTATCTTGGTTTAATGCATGTGTATGCGGTAAATGGTAAAGACCCGGATGAAGCTAAGGAACGGGCGCATTTTCCTGCTTTGACGCCGGTGTATCCAAATGAACAGTTGCGGTTGGAGTCAACGCCTGGACGTTTGTCTGCCCGGATGATTGATTTGATTGCGCCAGTTGGTTTTGGTCAGCGTGGTTTGATTGTGGCGCCACCTAAGGCAGGTAAGACGGTCTTGATGAAGGAGATTGCTAACGGGATTACCGCTAATAATCCGGATGTTGAGTTGATTATGCTTTTAATTGATGAACGTCCTGAGGAAGTAACTGATTTGGAACGGTCGATTGACGGTGAAGTGGTATCATCTACTTTTGATCAACGGCCGGAAAATCATGTACGGATTGCGGAATTAGTGTTAGAACGAGCGCGACGTTTGGTGGAAGACAAACGTGATGTGGTCATTTTAATGGATTCTATTACCCGTTTAGCGCGAGCTTATAATTTGGTTGAGAAGCCTAGTGGCCGAACTTTATCTGGTGGTATTGACCCAGCTGCCTTTTACAAGCCAAAGAAATTCTTTGGGTCAGCGCGTAATATTGAAGATGGTGGTTCTTTGACAATCCTAGCGACGGCTTTAGTGGATACAGGTTCGCGGATGGATGATATGATTTATGAGGAGTTCAAGGGTACAGGGAATGCGGAGATTCATCTATCCCGTGACCTAGCAGAGTCCCGTGTATTCCCAGCAATTGATATTCGTCGTTCATCTACGCGTAAGGAAGAGTTGTTACATGATGAAGCAACCTTGAAGGTCTTATGGAAATTACGTCAAACGATGAAGGGCGATATGTTGGTATATACTAATGAAATGCTGAAGGAAATGAAGAAAACGGAGACGAATGACCAATTCATTGACCGGCTCGATGTCTTTTTATCTAAGGGAAAAAACAAGGGTAAATCATAAATATCTACTTGAAAGTGATAGTGCATTATGATAGACTACTCGTGTTATGTTAAAAATAATCTCTGGGCTGCAGAAGTTCAGGGCGAAAAGGAGAGTATGTACAAATGAAACAAGAGATTCATCCAGATTACCATCCAGTAGTATTTATGGACACAAGTACAGGATACAAATTCTTATCTGGTTCAACAGTTAATTCTGCTGAAACAGTTGAGTGGGAAGATGGCAACACTTACCCATTGATCCGTGTTGAAACTTCATCAGACTCACACCCATTCTACACTGGACGTCAAAAATTCACACAAGCCGATGGACGTGTGGACCGTTTCAACAAAAAATACGGTTTCAAAGACGACAACGCTGCAGAATAATAAAAAGACTGAATTTTTCAGTTTTCAGGAGTATCCATGTCGGGTACTCTTTTTTGTGCATTTGAAATGAGTAAAATAGTCATATCATTTGCCTTAGAGTGGACTCCAAGATTTAAGATGTATTCGTAACTTAGATATCGTTTTAAAACTAAGGAGGAAATCGAATGCAAACAGTCACTTTAAATAACGGTGTTACAATGCCCCAATTAGGATTTGGTGTCTATCAAATTCCAGCCGATGAAACAGCGGAAGCCGTTTATCAAGCTATTAAAGTGGGTTACCGTTTAATCGATACAGCAACTGCTTATGGTAATGAGAAAGAAACAGGTGAAGGTATTCAACGGGCAATTGATGAAGGCTTAGTTGAACGTGCTGATTTGTTTGTGACTTCTAAATTGTTCATTAAACAAACGCCTGAAACGATTGCTAAAGAAACTATTGAAAATTCCTTGAAGGTAATGGGTTTAGAGTACTTAGATTTATACTTGATTCACCAACCTTATGGCGATATTTATGGTGCTTGGCGTGCTTTAGTGGCAGCACAAAAGGCTGGTCAATTGCGTGCAATTGGGGTCTCAAACTTTAAAGCAAGTAAAATTGTAGAGTTCGCGGGCTTTAACGAGGTGAAACCGCAAGTCAATCAAATTGAAGTCAATCCTTGGTATCAACGCCAAAGCGACCTAGAATGGCATGAGAAAGTGGATGTTCAGGTAGAAGCATGGGCACCTTTTGCTGAAGGTCGTCATGGTCTATTTACGGATCCTGTTTTAACAGAAATTGGGGCTCAATACGGTAAAACAGCTGGACAAGTTGTACTGCGCTGGTTGATGGAAAAAGGTGTGGTTGCTTTAGCTAAGTCTGTTCGTCCAGAACGTATGGCAGAAAATATTGCTATCTTCGACTTTAAATTGTCCGCTGAAGATATAGTTAAGATAGAAGCTTTAGATATGGAAGAATCTGCTTTCTTTGACCATGATGATCCTGAAACTGTTGACTGGTTAATTGGTCGGCATTAGTTTTGCGATTTAGGCATCGACAATTTCCCTAATTTAGTGAATAATAGATATAGAAGATTAAAATTAAATTAGAGGAGATGTGTTATCTATGACAAAAAAAGCGATTGCAACTGAAAAGGCACCTGCAGCTTTAGGCCCATACTCTCAAGCTATTAGTGTGAATGGTACTGTATATGTATCTGGGCAATTACCAATTGATCCAGCAACAGGTGAATTTGCAGCTACTGATATTCAAGGGCAAACCCGTCAATCATTAACCAATATTCAAGCTATTTTAGCGGAAGCAGGATTGGAGATGTCTAATGTAGTAAAGACAACCGTTTTATTAGATAATATTGCTGATTTTGCGGCTATGAATGAAGTCTATGCTGAATTCTTTACAGGTGTAACGCCTGCTCGTGCAGCTTTTGAAGTTGCGGCGATTCCAAAAGGGGCGCTTGTAGAGATTGAAGCAGTTGCCGTAGAGGACTAGTCACTAAAATCTAGCTGAAAAAATTTGAACTTTATACATATAAGATTAGGGTAGCTTTCCAAGCGGAGGCTACCTTTTTTGATGACATGGATTTATTTTTCCAAAAAGAAAACGACCTAACAAGTCTGTTAAGTCGCTGTAATGGTTTATAAAATATCTTCTAAAGTTGTTTTAAAAATCTGCATGCCCATTTTTTCATAGAAAGCTTTGGCCGACTCGTTAAAGGCCCAAACGTTTAAGGTGATACGACGACATCCTGTATCGGCTGCCAAGTCTTTTGTGGCTTGATAAAGTGCTTGACCTACATGTTTACCTCGGGCATCTTGGTCAATACAGATATCATCGATGTATAAAGATTTTTCAGCCACTAGTATATTGTCTTCGGCTGTTTCTTGGAAAACACCAAACATATAGCCAAGTACACGGTTGTCTTCTACAGCGACTAGAATTGGTCGTTGTGGGTTTTCAATGATTGTTGCAACTTCATCACGGGTATACTTAGTGCCTTCTTTTAGAATGTCCGGCCGAGCTTGGTGGTGGATTAAGTTGACTTGTTCTAATAACTTTAAGATGTCTGTAATATCTTTGTTTTGTGCGAATCGAATGTCCATATATGCCTCCAATGTATTTTGTAATTCCATCATACGCCTTTGTAAATAGAATTCAAAATGAATATGCGCATTTTTTGATAGATAAAAACAATCAAAACCCTTCAATTATTCATCATTAAAAACTGAGCAAAGCAATTGCTTATATGCAATAAAAAGGGTACCATTCGGGTAGATAGTTGACTTGTTTTCAGTTATAAAGACTTGTGGAGAACTACTGAGAAATGCAGAATAGTATAGCGTGAAAGCAAGTAATTAAAATATGATAATGGCCTGTATATGGAGGGATTTTTTATGTTATTTGAAAATATTGTAGATGCGATTGGTTATACACCTTTAGTCAAAATTAATGGTTTAGATGCAGATTCGGCAGATATCTATGTCAAATTAGAGAAAAATAATCCATCTGGTTCTGTTAAAGACCGTCCAGTGAAATATATTGTGCAAGATTTATTAGATTCAGGTAAAGTTGCCGTTGGCGGGACAATTGTGGAATCTACATCAGGGAATACTGGTGTTGGTTTAGCGATGGTTGGTGCAGCTTTAGGTATTAACATCGTTATTGTGATGCCAGAATCAATGAGTATTGAACGTCGTCAATTGATCCAAGCTTATGGTGCGGAACTTGTGTTGACGGATAAATCAGGCGGTATGTCATTAGCTGGGGAAACAGCTGAGAAAATTGCGGCTGAACGTAATGGTGTGGTTTTTGGACAATTTACTAATGAAGCTAATGTGACGGCTCATGAGGAAACTACTGCTAAAGAAATTTTAGCAGACTTACCAAATATTGATGGCTTCGTCGCAGGTATTGGTACTGGTGGTACCGTTTCTGGTGTTGGTCATGTCTTAAAAGAAAAAAATCCAGCTACTTTAATCTGGGGTGGCGAACCATCTGATTCACCATTATTAACGGAAGGTAAGGCAGGGGCACATAAAATTCAAGGATTAGGTGCAAACTTTATTCCAGAAGTTTTAGACCAATCAATCTTAGATAAGGTAGCGACAGTGTCAAATGAAGAAGCTATTGCTGCTGCTAAAGAATTGGCAAAAACACAAGGTATTTTTGCTGGTTTTTCTTCAGGTGCTAACTATGTAGCTGCTAAAGCTTTAGCTAAAGAATTAGGTAAGGGTAAGGTAGTAGTGACGGTATTCCCAGACTCTGGAGAACGTTATCTATCAACCGGCCAATTTGGTGATGGGCATGCTGAGTGATGAATTAAATGAAGCCCACCGCGACTTCGCCCAATACATCTATGATCATGATCCTGCTCCGCATTCTTTAGAGGAAGTCTTTCTTTATCCTGGTTTTCAGGCAGTCATCCGACATATCGCTGAACGAGAACTATACTTACAAGAAGATTATTATGGTGCCCGGAAAATGGCAGAAGCAACTCGTAAAGAAACGGGAATTGAAATTCATCCCGGAGCGCAAATTGGAGAAAATGTATTTATTGATCACGGTATGGGCGTTGTGATTGGTGAAACAGCTATAGTTGGTGACCGGGTGAAGTTGTACCATGGGGTCACTTTGGGTGGTACTGGTAACGATAAAGGTGCTAAACGCCATCCAACCATTCAACATGATGCTGAAGTGGGGGCCAATGCGACTGTTTTAGGTAATGTGACAGTCGGTCACCATGCTAAAGTAGGGGCTAATGCAGTCGTAATTCATGATGTTCCGCCTTATGCGACTGCTGTTGGCGTACCAGCTCGTATTATTTTGCATGATAAAAACTGGAACCGAATCGGTGAGTATAGTATTTAGTAGCGGGTTTAATAGAACTCCTCTAGAAATACCCAATGTTTATAGTGTGGGGATAAGTTCCCATATTTAGTGGATATTTCAGCTTAAAACCGGATTCATCCACAATATAGCAGTTAAAAGGGCACTTTTCATTGTAAAAGTGTCTTTTTCTGTGCATCTTTCTGTGGATTTGTGGATAACCTTGTGGGTAAATGGGGGTCTTTTTGTGTAAAATCTGTGTAAATAAAGGAGGGCTTATCAACAAGTTGTGGGTAACTTGAATGAAATCGGTTGAAAACTTGATAAATTAGGGGACATTTTTACAAGTATTGTGTATAACTTGGGTAAAAGTCAAATGCGAGTCTGTGGATTGAATTTGTGACAAGTGAACAGATAGCGGTGCTTTGGAAAATGTGTCATAATGAATCTGATAATAAATACGGTTTAGAAGTAGGTGTGTATTGATGAAAAAGTTGGGATTTCGCAGGCTTTTAGGTCTGATATTGTTGCTAGTGGGGATAGCGATTATGGTGCACCAGGCTTGGCCCATAGTACAAGTTTATTTAAATCAAAGAGATGTAGCAGTGACTAACTATACGGCTGAAGAAATTCAGGACAACCAGGCGGACCAGGCGAATGGCCAGTTTGATTTCAATGAGGTTCGGAATGTGTCAGCAGCAGAAGTTAACCAAGTGCGGTCGGATATTGCATCAGGTGAAGCAGACTTAGATGTATTAGGTGCGGTTGCTATTCCGGATGCCAATTTAAATACTGCGGTAATTAAAGGGATGTCTGATGCGGCGATGGTTTCTGGAGCCGGAACAATGTTTCCAGACCAGGTGATGGGCCAAGGAAATTATACTTTGGCTAGCCACCATATTGGTTATGGAACAGATATCTTGCTGAATAATATTTCCGATTTAGTGACGGTTGGGGATAAAATTTATCTGAGTGATTTAACGAATGTTTACGTATACGATACTTTTTTCGTTGAAGCAGTGAACCCAGACCAAGTACAGTACATTTCTCAAGATATAACGGGAGACCCAATTATTACCCTGATGACTTGCACAGCTGACCTTACGCAACGGTGGATTGTCCAAGGCAATTTAACAGAGACGTTGGTCTTTGATGAGGCGCCGGAAGATATTCAAGCTTTATTCCAATAAGTTTGATAACAAATAAACACAGACAAAGAAAACGGCTAGCGCTTTAATTAGGCTAGCCGTTTTCTAGTATATCGGTATACAACTTTATATCGATAAGATTGATTTGTGACTTTGACTGTAGGTGTTCAAGGCTGTTTGGAATTGATTAAAAGGCCTAGTAACAAAGTGGTCCAGCAAGCTTTGCCAGTCATTTTGCCATTCCTGCCCTAAAAGTGGGCCGTACTGTGCGAGTAGATTGAAGATTTCCTCAAAGGAATGCGCTTGTAGTATGGCAGCATTTACCCGGTGGTGTGACACTAGGGTTGGTGCGGGGAATCCTAGAAAACGATATTCGAATAGGTCTAAGAATGAGGCGAAATCTGGGGCTAAGCTAATGGTTTGGCCCAAACCGACATCCATATAAGTGACGGCTGGTTCGCCTTTATCGCTTACTTGACTAAAGTCGAAATAGGCGACGCGGTCGTGGTCTTCGTAAAAGATAATCCCTGTATCTGGAATGTTAGGCCGGTGGACGAAGTCCTTTTGCCTAGTGATGGACGGGATGTGGTAATCGGCGCCTGGTTTTTGTTCGTACATGCCGGCGATATAAGGGATGTAGACGGCGGTAAGAGCGTCTCGACTTGGGCGTTTGCTCGCCACGTAACTGTGTGAGGTATAACCACCATTTTGTTGGTTGACCAGATTATGATAAGAAATTGGTAAATCTGCGACAGAATACCGTTTATATATTGGTGATTTAGGTAAATAAGTGTAAAATTGTTTTTGCAATGGAGATGCAATCAAGTGCATGTTGAAAAGCCTCCTTAAAGATTTGACTATCAATCATTGGTATTTTAAAGCTTTTATCTGACGAAAGATAGTGTTTTGAAACGTAATTTGATAAAATATTTACTGGAATAAGAGGTGCACAGCTGTGACAAATGACTATATATACATTTTTATAAACCCTATCTCGAATCAGGTACAATCATTAGGAGTGGGTTTGAAATATTTTACAAGTGCGGTAAATAAAGTACCAAATAACTTGTTACTCATCAAGAATCCAAACCATTTAGGCCGTTTTGATGAATTTACCCGTTTCCATATAGTGAGCGGACACGAGGCTGTGAGAGAATTTATTGATGGCCAGGCTAACGAAGTCCAATCCCAAACCAAATGGATTGATTTTAAATATGAATCCCTATTCCAGCAGCTATCTGACCAGGAAATTGCGGAGCTTTTATTTTTAGGCCATACGGATGCACCGTTGAACCAGCCGACTTTCTATAAGTTGGGTAACCGATTTACCTTTTTCGGTTCAACCTATCCGAATTCATACCCAACAACTAAAATGTACTACCGTGACATTCACGACTTCTTCAGACAACTAGGCTACGTCTTAGCTGAAAAAGTGACTGAAGACATACAGGAGCGAAAGCCCATGTTTTCATTCCGCAAGAAGACGGTAGTAAAAACAGTCAAGCCAGTCCCTATACCGGCCAAGCCAATTTTGGGTCATCTAGCACGGTTAAGTCACGACGGTATCGTCATTACCTTTGAAGGTGCTGATCATGTTGGCGCCAACAAACGGGAATTTCGCGTATACCTCGCTGAAGATAACCCACGCTTTGTTGAAACAGACAAGGCTTCGCATTTATTATTCGGCCGACTCACCTATGATTTAACAAGCGAAACTTGGGACTTCCAAGCTTAAAAACTGACAGATTATAATACGACAGACAATCGACGGAGGGATTTTCATGGAAATTATCGTTTTATTCGGTGGAAAAAGTGCGGAGCATGATATTTCTATCTTAACCGCAACAGCCATCATGCAAAAGATTCAATACGATCGCCATAGTGTAACACCGGTATATATTGACCGCCAAGGCCACTGGTTTAAAGGTGCGAACATGACCGAAAAACCAGATGCGCAAGCAAACTTCCAGCTAGACCAAGTGGGCCAAGCGACAGTGCCTACTGACGTTTTGCGAGAAGGGACTGACCAAATCGTTTTCCCAGCACTACACGGACCAAACGGGGAAGATGGGACCATTCAAGGTTTATTCGAAAGTTTAAACGTGGCTTACGTTGGTGCAGGCGTCTTAGCGTCGGCGGCTGGTATGGATAAGATTGTCTCAAAACACTTGTTCAACCAAGCGGGCTTACCGCAAGTGCCATTTGTGGACCTAACTTCATACGAATGGGAGAAAAACCAGGAAGTGGCCATTGAAAAAGTAACCAATGAACTGGCCTACCCAGTATTTGTGAAACCAGCCAATATGGGGTCAAGTGTTGGGGTATCTGAAGCGATTGATGATGCTTCATTATTAGCAGCCTTAACCTTAGCCTTCCGTTATGACCGCCGTGTTTTAGTTGAAACCAGCGTGCAAAATCCGCGTGAAGTGGAACTAGCAGTCTTGGGGAACGACGAAGTTTTCGTTTCATTACCTGGTGAATTGGCAAAAGGGCAGGGTTTCTACAACTATGAAGAGAAATACTTGAACAATACCACTGAGATGATCATTCCTGCAGCGATTGACGAGCCAACAGTGGCGAAATTGCAAAACTATGCACGTAAGGCTTACCTAGCCCTAGACGGTTCGGGTTTGTCGCGAGCGGACTTTTTCCTAACTGAATCTGGGGAAATTTATATTAACGAGGTCAACACCTTACCAGGATTCACCCAATTTTCTATGTACCCAGCTTTATGGGAAGCGAGCGGTAAATCTTACGCTGATTTATTAGAAGAATTGATTCAATTAGGGTTAAGTCGCTATAATAAGAAGCAAAGTATTCAGCAGTCACTCTAGTCACTGTAGCAAGTCTGATAGGATACCTTAAATAAGTAGTCTAAATAGTCTAATTAAACACTGAAGAAAAGAAGCTATTGCAGCTAAGGCGCTGGAAGCAAGATTGAGCGACCTTTAATAGTTAGAGAGGCAAGTATGAAACCCACACAAATTAAAGATATCGTAAAAGCCGTTGATGCGATTGATTTCACATCGACAGCTCGTTTTACGGAAATTAATTCAGTTGAATTCGATTCACGGTTAATTACCCCAGGAGCCCTATTTGTACCCTTAAAAGGGGCGACAGACGGCCATTCCTATATCGATAAAGCCATTGAAAATGGTGCAGTTGCGTCCTTGTGGTCTAATGATCCAAGTGAAGCACCGGCTGGTTTTCCAATCATCCAAGTAGAAGATACCCTTGTGGCCATGCAAGCATTTGCTAAAGCTTATCTATCGTGGATTCATCCCAAAGTCGTCGGTATTACGGGTTCTTCTGGTAAAACAACGACAAAAGATATGACCGCAGCTGCATTATCGGCAGCTTTAAAAGTTCACAAAACGAATGGTAACTATAACAATGATATTGGCCTACCCAAAACAATTTTAGATATGCCAGAAGATACGGATGTGATTGTTTTAGAGATGGGGATGTCTGCTGCTGGGGAAATTTCCTTCCTGAGTCAATTGGCAGAACCGGATGTGGTCGTGATTACAATGGTTGGTGAAAACCATATCGAATTTTTGGGATCACGAGCAAACATTGCCAAAGCTAAGCTAGAAATTTTAGATGGCTTAAAAGAGGAAGGTACTTTCATCTATCCAGGCGAAGAACCTTTAATTGTGGATCAAATACCTAAAGACTTACCACAGTCAACTTTAACGATAGGGTTAAATGAAGGTCAAGATATCTTTGCTTTTGCTGTGATGATGGACCAGTTCCAATCTACCTTCTATACCAATTTATCGCCAGAGTTGAAGATGGAGATTCCATTATCAGGTGGCTACAATGTTCAAAACGCCTTGTATGCCTTAGGTGTAGCTTATTCATTTGGCTTATCAATGGAGCAAGTGCGTCCTAACCTCGCAGAATTTTCGATTACAGCAGATCGGGGTTCATGGGAACGCGGTATTTTAGATACGCAAATCTTGAATGATACATATAATGCGAGCCCTTCAGCTATGAAAGCTGTTATCCGCAACTTCTCTGCTATTGCTTCAAAAGGCATGTCACAAAAAATCCTTGTCTTGGGCGATATGTTGGAGTTAGGGGCTTTCTCTGATGAATTACATAAAGAAATTGCAACTGTCATTGGTTTGAATACCTTTAAGCATGTCTTTTTATATGGTCCACGTATTCGACCACTAGCAGATGCTTTGATTGAAAAAGGTATCCATCCAGACTTAATTACTTACATTGAGTCAGATAAGGAAGCCTTGATTGAAGATGTAAAAACTATTTTACAACCAGAGGATAAAGTCTTAGTGAAGGCAAGTAATGGTATGGGATTAATTGAGGTAGTGGAAGCGTTAAGAATCGCTTCATCAGAAGAATTCTAGCCTGTAACAGTTGGTATAACTTA
The DNA here is from genome assembly GCA_023442905.1 of Bacillota bacterium. Lineage (GTDB taxonomy): Bacteria > Bacillota > Bacilli > Lactobacillales > Aerococcaceae > Aerococcus. The sequence continues at coordinate 13,766 of JAEZWY010000029.1, forward strand.
AATTAAACTCTAGTGAGATTTGCGCTTTTTGTTTGTACCTCGTCTTTAGATGTGCTATATTAACCTAGCTTGAGTATGTTTAGAGGAGTAGCGGAGATTCTGCTACCAAAGTAATCAATATCAGTTGGAAATAGTCGAGCCTGATGCATTTGGCATACTCGGCTATTTTTGTTACGTGGAAAAGCTTTTTCACAGAGATAAATAGTTCACTCAAGTAGAAAAAGGAGAGACTAGATGAAATTTAATGAAATGAATCTATCAAAGCCACTGCTTCGCGCAATCGAAGAAATGGGTTTTGAGGAAGCAACACCTATCCAATCCCAAACGATTCCGATGGCACTTGAGGGACAAGATATTTTTGGACAAGCCCAAACAGGTACTGGTAAAACAGCCGCTTTTGGTTTGCCATTATTAGAAAAAGTCCATGAAAATGGTGGCGTACAAGCCCTAATTATTGAACCAACTCGTGAATTAGCTGTGCAAACAGGTGAAGAATTATACCGCCTTGGTAAATTCAAAGGTATCCATACCACAACCGTATATGGTGGTGCATCAATTGGACACCAAATCAAATTATTGAAGAAAAACCCACCAGTTGTGATTGGTACACCAGGTCGTATCTTAGACTTAATTAAACGTGGTGTGTTGAAATTAAATGCTGTGGAAACATTAGTATTAGATGAAGCAGATGAAATGTTGAAGATGGGCTTTGTTGAAGATATCGAATCAATTATTCGTGAATTACCAACAGAGCGTCAAACACTACTTTTCTCTGCAACAGTACCGCAAGAAATCAAACGTATTGCAGATAACTTCATGAAAGACCCAGTAACTGTTCATATCAAAACAAAACAAATGACTGCGGACTTAATTGATCAATACTATACACGTTGTAAAGACTACGAAAAATTTGATTTATTAACACGTTTTATTGACGTACATAATCCTGAATTGTCAATCGTTTTCGCCCGTACAAAACGTCGCGTTGATGAAGTGGCACGTGGATTAATTGAACGTGGCTATTCAGCTGAAGGTATCCACGGTGATTTAAGTCAAGAAAAACGTTTAGGCGTTTTACGTAACTTTAAAAACGGTAAATTAGATATTTTAGTAGCAACAGACGTTGCTGCACGTGGTTTGGATATTTCAGGTGTAACACATGTTTACAACTTCGATATTCCGCAAGACCCTGAATCATACGTTCACCGTATTGGTCGTACTGGTCGTGCTGGTAAAGAAGGTATGTCAGTAACATTTGTTACAGGTAACGAAATGTCATACCTACGTACGATTGAAGACTTAACCAAGAAGCAAATGTCTGCCCTACGTCCACCTACGACACAAGAAGCCTTCCGTGGCCAATTAGCTAACGTAGTTGAAGTAGTAAAAGAGTTAACTGAAGTTGAAAATACAGATATGTATCAAGACGCTATCACTTACTTGTCAGAAAACTACACAGAAGACGAAATTGCATTAGCATTAGTACGTTCATTGGTGAAAGATCCTTCTTCTGTTAAAGTTGAAATCACACCAGAACGTCCATTGCCAAACCGCAATAAACGTAACTTCCACCGTAATGCATCAAACCGTAAGAACAATGGTGGTGGAAACCGTGACCGTAATGGAAAAGGCGGCTACAAAGGTGGCGACCGTAAAGGTGGTTACAAAGGTAACGCTAAAGACAAAAACCGTAACAACTACGACCGTAAAAAATCTTACGGTGGTAACAAACAATCTAAAGGCAAATCAGCAGAATTTAAAATTAGATAGTAGAAGGATGTGAGGCAGAGCGTTTAGCCAGGAGACGATGGAAGCCATATTTGTAGTGATGGAAACATCACGGAAATTATGGCTGAAGCGGACACCTGGTTGCTCTGACGAGCTCAACTAAGAAGGTGTAACACAAACACTGTACAATCAAACAGGTAAGTGAGGTAAAGTACTTCATTTGCCTGTTTTTTTGCGTAGGCATAAAGGTGCAGATTTGAAATAAATGCGTTAAAATATATATAAACAATATCGTAATAGATGATAGGAAGAGGCGCCATGATTATTGGTTTAGGAACAGATTTAGTTGAAACAGCGCGTATTAAGGAGGCGATTGCCAACAATTCTCGTTTTGTGGGGAAATTACTAACGGAAAACGAGTTGAGTACATACACAGATATTCTCAATGAGAAACGGCGAGTAGAATTTGTAGCGGGTCGTTGGGCGGCTAAAGAAGCGTTTGCCAAAGCTTATGGAACTGGCATTTCGAGTCAGTTACATTTTCATGATATTGAAGTTTCGAATGATGACCAGCGTAAACCTATTATTATTTGTGACAAAGTAGATACGCCGGTACACATTACCATCAGCCATACTGACCATTATGCTACTGCAACGGTTATTATTGAGGGCTAGTTTGAGAAAACGTAACTTGGCCAGTTTTGATATTATAAATATTGTAGTTATCAGTTTTCACAATTTTTACATTTCAAGTGTACAATTATTGTATATTCAAAAATTTAAATTTTAGTCATAAAAAAGGCGAACAATTCCTTATAACTTATACAATGTTAATTGCTAAGTTAACTTCTTTAAAAAGCGGATTTGTCGCCTTTTTTGCTAAATTAACCCCTATAAATTTGGTCATTTTTTCAAATTTTGATAGAGTTATAAGAGACTTTTTCTATAAAAGGCAAAAATTAGGAGGACTAAGTGATGATAGAGTTCAAGAATGTCGAAAAGGTATATCCAGGGGGTACAGCCGCTGTTAAAGACGCCTCTTTGACAATTGATGATGGTGAGTTTGTATGTTTTATTGGGACATCCGGTTCTGGTAAAACAACAGCGCTTCGCATGATTAACCGCATGCATGATCCATCGGGAGGCGAAATTCTGATTGATGGTGAAGCAACGACATCAAAAGATCCGGTAGCATTACGTCGCGGTATTGGGTATGTAATCCAACAAACAGGATTAATGCCACATATGACTGTATATGACAACATCGTAACAGTACCTCGCTTACTAAAGTGGGATGAAAAGAAAAATAGAGAAATTGCAGAACGTTTAATGGAACGCGTGGAGTTACCACTTGAATATTTAGACCGCTATCCAAGTGAGTTATCAGGTGGGCAACAACAACGTATCGGTGTTATTCGTGCCTTAGCAGCTAATCCAAAAATTGTTTTAATGGATGAGCCTTTCGGTGCCTTAGACCCAATTACCCGTGATGCTTTACAAGAATTAGTAAAAGAACTACAGGTTGAATTTGGTTCAACTTTTGTGTTTGTAACGCATGATATGGATGAAGCTTTAAACTTAGCTGACCGTATTGCGGTATGGCATGAGGGTGACTTAATCCAATATGATACGCCAGATGAAATCTTACGTAATCCAGCTAACGAACACGTACGTGGTTTCTTGGGTGAAGAACGCTTAATGCAAGCACAAACTGATTTCATTACAGTAAAAGAAATCATGTTAACTACACCATTAACTGCTACCTTGGGTATGTCTTTAGCTAAGGCAATTACAATCATGCGTGATAATCATGTCGATTCACTATTTGTTATCGATGATGATCACCATCTAAAAGGTCTCTTGACCTTAAATGATGTGGCTTCACGTGCTGCAAACGCAAGTTTATCTGTTGCAGATGTAATGCATACGAAGATTCGCCCAGTATTTGAGGATGCTTTAGTACAAGACACCACTACACAAATCCTAAAAGGTCGTATTCCTAACATGCCAGTGGTTGACCGTGAAGGCCGTTTAACTGGACTGGTTACACGTTCAGCATTAGTAAACCTTGTTTACAACTCAATTTGGGGTGACGAGGAAGAAATTGACAAGTTAACTGATGAACCCGTGATTGAAAATGCAGAAACAACAGCAGTTCACCCAATTGATGCGACTACTGAAGGAGCTGATAAATAATGCAAGAGTTTATTGCCAGTCAAGGTAGTGAAGTCATTCGCCTACTTTGGGAGCATATTTACATGTCATTGATTTCCTTAGGTCTAGGTGTTATTGTGGCTGTACCTTTAGGTATCTTCCTTTCACAAGTACCAAAAGTAGCCAATGTAGTGATTTCTATTGTGTCAGTTTTACAAACAATTCCAACGCTAGCACTTTTAGCTTTAATGATTCCCTTCCTAGGTGTTGGTAAGGTGCCGGCAATTGTCGCCTTATTTATCTACTCGCTATTACCGATTCTACGTAATACTTACTTAGGGATGTCAAACGTAAACCCAGATTTACTTGATGCTGCTAAGGGGATGGGGTTGAAACGGATGCAAATTATTCGCCAAGTACAACTACCACTTGCGGTACCAGTTATTATGGCGGGTATTCGTCTTTCGACAGTCTATGTAATCGCCTGGACAACACTTGCCTCATATATCGGTGGAGGCGGCCTAGGGGATATGATCTTTAACGGATTGAACCTATTTAGACCAGACTTAATTTTAGGTGGTACGATCCCTGTAACCATCCTTGCGGTCATTGTTGACTTAGTGATGGCGCGTATAGAGGAATGGGTTACACCAACAACCTCTTCTAAGAAAGGAGATGAATCACTTGCGTAAAATGAAATATCTTAAGACATCGATTCTTGCTGTCTTATCGACAATTATTTTAACAGCTTGTTCATTACCTGGATTAGGAGGTTCATCTGAAAATGGTATTTCCATTGTTTCCGGATCAACAACCGAACGACAAATTTTAGGGTATATTGTTGAGGGAATGGTGCAACATTATACTGATGCGCCAACAAACATTATTCCTAACTTAGGGTCATCAACGATGAACCATCAAGCGCTTGAAACAGGTGATGCCAATGTATCAGCGGTAAACTATACAGGAACATCACTAACAGGTGAGTTGGGTATGGAAGCTGAAACAGATCCTGAGGTTGCCTTAGAAACAGTTATTTCAGAATTTGATTCGCAATATGATATGCATTGGTACACACCGGGGTATGGCTTTGCAAATACCTATGCCTTCATGGTTCGCCGTGAAGATGCAGAAAAATATGGTTTAGAAACAGTATCTGACTTAGAAGAATACGCTGACGAATTTTCAGTTGGTGTAGATAATACTTGGTTAAATCGTGAAGGTGATGGTTACAATGCCTTCAAAGAAATTTACGACTTTGAATTCCCTGAATTATACCCAATGACGATTGGTTTGGTTTATTCAGCCGTATCATCCGGTGAAGTAGATGTTGTACTAGGTTATTCAACAGATGGACGGATCATTTCTGAGGACTTGGTTGTACTTGAAGATGATAAGCGACTTTTCCCTCCTTATGATGGGGCTGCAGTTGTTACAAATGAAGCACGCGAACAGTACCCTGAATTGGATGGCATTTTTGCTAAATTAGCTAATAAAATACCGGATGAAACAATGCAAGAGTTAAACTTCCAAAGTGACCAATACTTACTGGAACCACAAGTTGTTGCAGAACGCTTTTTAGAAGAAAATAACTATTTCGAAGATGCAGAACCCTTTATTGAACCAGTGTCGCAAGATAATTTAGGAGGTGAAGAATAATGGTTGACGTTACACAATTGAATTTACTTGAACAGATTGGGTATTATTTCCAGCAAAATGGGATGTACCTATTGTCACAATTCTTCCGCCAACTATTGATGACCTCTTACGGGGTAGTCTTTGCGATTATTGTGGCCGTACCCTTAGGTTTCTTTATTGCACACAAGCGTAAAACATCTAGCTTTATCTTAGGTTTAGCCAACATTATTCAAACCATACCCAACCTTGCGTTACTATCAGTAGTAATGTTAGTGATGGGACTAGGCCCCAACTTGGTTGTATTCACCATTTTCCTATATTCAATCTTACCAATTCTAAGAAACACTTATACGGGTGTTATCAGTGTAGATGATACAATGGTAGATGTTGGTAAGGGGATGGGGATGACCCCTTGGCAAGTGATTTATAAAGTGGAATTACCACTAGCACTTTCAGTGATTATGGGTGGTATCCGTAATGCCTTTATTACAGGTATTGGAATTTCCACAATCGGTACTTTCGTTGGTGCTGGTGGACTTGGTGACGTATTGCAACGTGGTGTAAATGCTTCAGATGGTACTTCTATTATCATTGCAGCTGTTATCCCAATTTCACTCATGTCAATCCTAGCCGACTGGTTGTTAGGTATAATTGAAAAACGATTAGACCCTTCATCAACCAAATAATCTAGCAACAAATGAAAGGATGAGTTAATGGATTGGAGTTTATTACTGCAAATCTTTCTCATCAACTTGATATATATCATGTTGAATACCATACGAACCTTATTAGCCATACGTGGTTACCAAAGAATTGCACCGGTAATAGCTGTTGTAGAGGTGACGATTTATACTCTAGGGCTATCTATGGTAATGCAATATTTATCTAATCCGATTTACCTAATTGCCTATGCCTTAGGTTTCGGAGTTGGGATTTATTGTGGGATGATGATTGAAAACAAACTCGCTTTGGGTTATTCAGTTGTCGAAGTTTATGTGCAAAATGACGACCATACCTTAGCTAACGCTTTACGTGAACGCGGTTATGGTGTCACCATTCAAGTGGGTTATGGTCGCGATGGTGACCGGTTGATCTTAACGATTCTAACGCCAAGATCAAATGAAGTATACTTGCACCGGACAATCGATGAAATTGATCCCAAAGCATTCTACCTATCTTATGATGCCAAATATATCCATGGTGGTTTCTGGTCTAAACGTGTGAACTCACGCCTAATTAAACGATCAAAAGTTAAAGACCAACAAACCGATAATATTGTGGTTGAAGAAGTAGAGTCAAAAGAGGAATATGTAGAGGAAACAGGTTACTTATTCGATGAAGAGGTCAACAAAGAAACAAATGACCCAACATCAAATGAAGAGTAACCAGTATAAAAGCAGTGTTTGACATAAAAGTCAGCACTGTTTTTTGATTTATAGAAGAATTTTAATAGCGCTCTGGTATAGGCTGTTAGTTTTGCTACTCTTAATAGGGGACTTTTTCTTTAAGGCGTATTTTTCTTGAGTTCTCCTTTATTTTACGGTATTTTTATAACTGTTGTTCGCAACCATCCAACATAAAAAAACTAGGAGGAACTTTTATGAGAACTAAAAAATTGGTGAATTCAGCCATGATTACAGCTATTTATATTGTCTTGATGTATTTTGTCCAACCTTTAGGATTTGGTGCTATCCAATTCCGGGTATCAGAGGGTTTAAACCACTTAGCTGTTTTCCATAAAGACTACAAATGGGGCGTTGTGCTTGGGGTATTTCTATCTAACTTATTATTCTCAGCAAGTCTAGGAATTTACGATATCGTATTTGGTACACTACACACCTTATTATCATTCTTAGTAGCTGAGTACCTATTCCGCTTTGCGAAAGATACTAAACAGCGCATGGTTATCATCAGTCTTGTATTCTCAGTTATGATCTTCATTATAGCTTTTGAACTATTTTGGGTGATCCAACTCCCATTCTGGTTGACTTATTTCACTACATTCCTAAGTGAAATCATTATTATGGGAATTACCGCACCATTATTCTATTATATAGACAAACGCTTAAACTTCCACAAGTTGATGGAAGGGTAATTGCTTGTTCTTTAAGTACTGGATTGCTAAAATATGTGAGAAAAGATACATTATAACCGTCTAATAAAGGTGGAGGGATAAAGCACATGCATGTATATCAATTAACAGTAGGACCTGTCCAAGAACATCCTTACTTTATCGTCAAAGACAACAAGGATACACTGATTATTGATCCCGGTGACCAAGCAGATACAATTGAAAAATTTATCGCCGACAACCAGTTACATCCAGTAGCTATCCTATTAACCCATGCCCATTTCGACCACATCGGTGCCGTAGAAGACATTCGCGAGCGGTATAACATCGACGTATGGCAGCATATCATCGAAGCCGACTGGTTGAAAGACAAGCAAACCCGTATACCTAAAACCCGTACCCATTATTGGGACAAAATGGGTGAACACTCTGTGGCTGGCTTCACTTTTAGAACCGCCCACGTGCCAGGGCATTCACCAGGTTCCGTTGTTTATATCTTTGCGGAAGACGGATTTGTCATTGCTGGGGATACTTTATTTAAGGGGACCATTGGTCGAACTGATTTGGCCCACGGTGATCAAGATGCATTAATTACAGGTATCAAGCGTCACTTGTTGACCTTACCGGATGAAACGCAAGTTCTTCCAGGACATGGTGAAATTACTACAATTGGCCAAGAAAAAGCGACTAATCCATTCTTACAAACATATAAGTAAAACAAAAATCCTAGTCCTTTGACTGCTTAACAACAGTCAAAGGACTAGGATTTTTTTGTATATTCATATTTAGCTTAAGGCAATTGATTTAGTATTGCCTACTGAAAGAATTTTATAATTCTTTCGCTCAATCCTTGTAATAATTTTCTCAAGTGATTGGTGAGAACAGTCACCTTTCAATGAAATGATAATGTTGGATAGATCCGTTTTAGGATCAACGGTTGTGACAACCGTATTTATAGATGCAAAGCGACCGATGATTCGTGATATCACTGCTAGTGCACCTTGATCTTCCTGGTTTGCCTGAATAGTTAAAACAAAACCATCTTCATCTAGCGACCATGCCTTGAATAAACCACGCTCAAACGCACGGTGGGTTAGGATGCCATAGAAG
>JAEZWY010000087.1 GCA_023442905.1 Bacillota bacterium
AGATACCAACGAAGCCCAATATAAATTGGTCAAACACTTAGGTGACTACTTCCATAATGTGTGTGTAGTAGGGGACGCTGACCAGTCGATTTATGGGTGGCGTGGTGCTAATATGGAAAATATCTTGAACTTTGAAAAAGATTATCCAAATTCAACCACTATCCTACTAGAACAAAATTACCGGTCGACTAAAAATATTTTGCAAGCAGCCAATAATGTGATTAATAAAAACACTTATCGTAAAGATAAGACCCTATGGACAGATAATGATAAAGGGGAATTAATTTCTTACTACCGTGCCCAAAATGAGCGTGATGAGTCAAACTACGTTATCGGTAAAATTAAAACAGCGATTAAGGATCAAAATCTCAGCTACGGAGACTTTGCTATTCTATATAGAACCAACGCCCAGTCTCGTGTAATGGAGGAAAATTTGGTGAAAGCCAACATGCCTTACCGAATCGTTGGCGGACTAAAGTTCTATGACCGTAAAGAAATTAAAGATATCCTAGCCTACTTACGCTTACTTGCTAACCCATCGGATAATCTATCATTTACCCGGATTATCAATGTACCAAAACGTGGTATTGGCCCAGGGACTTTGGATAAATTAAATACTTTTGCTAGCCAACAGGGGATTTCTCTTTTACAGGCGGCATCACTAGTAGACCATTCGCCAATTACTGGTAAAGGTGCAACGAATTTAAAAGCTTTCGGCAAAATGATGGCCAATCTTCAAGCACAACGGGCTTTCTTACCTATCCAAGACTTGGTAGAAGAAGTTTTAGAAAAAACAGGCTACCTCAAAGATTTGGAAAATCAAAAAACATTAGAAGCTGACGCTCGGATCGATAATATCCATGAGTTTATTTCGGTTACCCAAGAATTTGATAAACGTTGGGAAGCTGAAAGAGAAGAACGGGAACAAGCAGCGCAAATCGTGGCTCAAGAAGAGGCAGATCGTCCAGCAGACTTACAAGATGCGAATCTGAACCAAGTTGACCCTAACCAAGAAAATACCCCATTAAATCCAGATGGGACCTTTAATTTATTTGATCTAGAAGGCATTCAGGCAGAACTGGATAGTGTAATGGATACCAATCCAGCTGAAGATGATGCTTTAATGGGCTTTATTACAGACTTATCATTGGTTTCTGATTTAGACAACCAACAAATTGACCAACAAGGGGAATTAACTTTGATGACCTTGCATGCAGCCAAAGGGCTAGAATTCCCGGTTGTTTTCATTATCGGTATGGAAGAGGGTATGTTCCCACTAGCACGTGCTGCTAAAGAAGAGTCGGAACTTGAAGAAGAGCGACGACTAGCCTATGTAGGGATTACTCGGGCTGAACAAAAATTATATTTAACCAATTCATTATCCCGCTTGCTTTACGGGAAATACCAGTCCAATCCTGTTTCAAGATTTATCGCAGAAATTGATGATGAATTATTAGACGACAGCGAAAATGAACGCTCTGTTTTCCAACCTAGTGGCCAATCAGATTTACCATTTGGTAATCATGCAGGTTCATCTTTTGACAGCTCGTCAAGCTTTGCGTCAGCATACGGTAGCAAACAGAGAAGAGCAGCCAACACCTATGAAAAGGCGAATGCCAAGTCCTACTATGACCGGAAAAAAGAAGCGAAACGGTCAGTATTTGATCCAGTTACTGCTAATAAAGATATCGAAACAGTAGATGGACCAGTTACTTGGGCGATTGGTGATAAAGCCGTCCACAAAAAATGGGGTGTAGGGACTGTTGTAAAGGTTCAAGGAGCCGGCAACGAACAAGAGTTAGATATTGCTTTCCCAAATCAAGGTATTAAGCGATTATTATCTGCTTTTGCCCCAATTCAAAAGCAAGCATAAAGAAAAAATCACGGAATAAAAGGAGATTGAACGATGACCAAGGATGACCAACAAAGTATTGATGTTGCGCGTATTGAAGCCTTAACCCATCAGTTGAATGATTATGCCTACCAATACTATGCCTTAGATAATCCAAGTATTTCGGATACCGAATACGATAAACTTTACCGTGAGCTACAGGATTTAGAAGAAAAATACCCAACTTTTATCCAAGCAGAATCGCCCACGCAACGGGTGGGCGACGTTGTCAGTGAAGCATTCACCAAGGTAACCCATTCGCAACCGATGATGTCATTAGGTAACGCCTTTAATTTTGAAGAAGTAGCTAAATTCGTAGCGGATGCGAAGAAAAATGTTGGTGACCAAGTACGATTTGTATGTGAGTTGAAAATTGACGGTTTATCAGTGGCTATCCAATATGAAAATGGCCGCTATGTCAGAGCAGCTACTCGGGGGGATGGTGTTGTAGGTGAGGATATTACCAACAATGTTCGCACAATTAAATCTGTCCCAATGAAATTACGCCAAGATATAGATATTGAAGTTCGTGGTGAAATTTATATGCCAAAGGCGTCTTTTTTAGCTTTAAATAAAAAGCGTGAAGAAGCTGGCTTACCAACCTTCGCTAACCCACGGAATTCAGCAGCTGGTTCAATTCGTCAGTTAGATTCAAAAGTCACAGCGGGTAGAAATTTAAACATATTCTTATATTCAGGCGTCTTTTCTGACCAATTGCCGATTAGAAGTCAACAAGACCTATTTAAATATTTCCCAGACTATGGTTTACGGGTAAATCC
>JAEZWY010000092.1 GCA_023442905.1 Bacillota bacterium
ACAAACCTTCAAACCCAGCACCATCCACTTATGAAGCAATGGCAAGCTAAGGCCTGCCAAACTATTACTATTTTCGTAGTCCTTGTTGCTACAACATAATAATCTTCTTGCCTAAGGGCAAAAAAAAAGCCATACACATAATCGTGTATAGCTTTTCTCTTTGAAGCTCATTTACATATTAATAAATACTAAATAACGTATTCGCGATATTTGAAATTATTTACCAACACTATTTGTAAAAGAACCTTTTTTAGTGCGATAAGATTTAGTTGCCTAAAATATAACCAATACCGTAAGCAACAATTGCTGCGGCGCCTCCTATGAGTAGCATCTCCATGCCAGACTTAAACCAGTTGGTTAAGGTTAATCTCGATTTTACAGCACCCAAAGTGAATAAGGTAAGACCAGTCAAGACGCTTGCGACAGTAAACGTATTGTTCATGAGGAATGGGGAAAAAGATGAAAATACATAAGCAATCAAAGGGATGAAGCCATAGATAACAAATGAGAAGAAGGTAACTAAAGCATTTTTAATCGGATGACTATCCATTTCATCCGCACCAAAAAGCATGTTGATACGCTCTTGTTCAAATGCTTCGGGATACTTAGCGAATGTTTCAGCCAATAATGCAGCATCTTTCTCCACAAGGCCTTTTTCTAAATAGTTTTGTTTTAGGTTATCTATTTCTGACGGATAATTATCTTTAAAGGTCGCCTTATGCTGTGTAATTTCCTTGTCTATAAACTCGTTTTCAGATTTAGATGACAGGTAATCACCAACTGCCATAGAAAGGCCATCTGCCAACAAGTTAGAAAAACCGAGAATGATGACTACTCGAAAATCTAAAGCCCCACCAGTTACACCGGAAACGACTGCGAACGTCGTGATAATGCCATCTAATCCGCCATAAACCATACTCTTCACATAATCACTATTCATATTAAACTTGTCTATATGCTTTTTCGCCATTTTTTCTCCCTCCTTATTCTTCACCTATATTATAAGCGTAATTGAACCCTAAAGCCCGTATTGAAGGTATATAGAAGCAAACATTCGCAATAAAAAAGCCCTCAAGCACTATTTCGGCTAAGAAATAGGGGACTTGAGGACAAGAATGTTTTCATATTTTGATGTTTATAATCTATTGATTAGCAGCTTCTTCGTTGCCTGAGAAGTTGGTACCAAAGATGTTATCAATAATGGATAAGATACGGTCCCAAATACCTACAGCATCTTCTTGTAATTGGTCAGTATCTGCATTTTCGATTGCAGATGAAGCAGAAGCGGCTACATTACTTGCAGCATCAGATAATGAGCTTGCTAAGTTAGATAATTGTGTCTTTTGTTCTTCACTTAACTCTAGGTTAGAGAAGTTTTTCATTTGATCAATGATCGCTTGGATATTATCTTGAGAAATAATACCGTCTAAGTTGTAGTTATTAACCACATTATTAACGATAACGGTAATCTCATCAACAGAAATTGATCCACCATTTTGTTCTTTCAGATCTGCAACTTGTGCTTTAATATCCGCAATCGCTGCGTTCATGTCGCTATCAGAGTAACCTTCAGTATCTTCATTTTCTTGGGTAATAGAAGAAGTAACGGCTAACTCATCTTGAGCTACTTGACGTGCGTCATCATCTAAAGAATAACCAGCATCTTCAAAAGCTTTATACACACCGGCTAGGGCGCCTGAACCGTCTACTTTAACGGCAGAAGCTACTTTGATGTCTACGTCAACTGCACCAGCAGTAATCGCCGCATTTTCGTATTGTGCTTCAGTGATATCTGTAATGGTATCTGGTGTCTCAATTTCAACAGTTACACCACCATCATTATCAGCAGGGGTAATATATGCTGAAGAATAAACCTGACTGTATGGGTAGCTATCTTGTAATAAATCGTTTAATTCATTAACGGCTACTTCAATCTCAGTTGCGCCATCTTCAACGCCTAATAATTTTTTTGTTTCGGTATATTGGCTGTCATCTAAAGTTTCACCATAAGTAAACATTGGATCAATAGCCACTTTATCTGCTAATTTATTTGGTGCAGCTACGGCAAGTCCTAAAGCTAAAACACCACTAGTAAATAAAATTCGTTTTGTAAACTTTTCCATTGTATATTTCCTCCTACAGACTGATTATGACCATGAAGGGTCTAGTTGTCGGTAACTCCATTGTATCATTTTAAATTGGAAAGGTTTTTAGGAAACTGTTAACAAGGATATAAAAATTGTTAAAGGAGAAAAGAGTGCGAAAGAAGATGTTTCCTGTTTAGAAGTAATATGATTAGGTGCGAGAGTCCTCTCTGGAGACTCGAACCTAACTAGGCTGAGGGCGGTCTCGGTGCTTTTTAAGACTATGATAGGAATAAGCATAACCTGAAAGTTAATGATCAAAAAAATGGGTTACTAGCCATATCACTACAAAAATAATCTATTTCATATATACTAGAAAAGGACGAGTTTTTGAAATTGAGGTGAAATCAAAAATTTTTATTAAAATTATTCAAATTAAGTGACAAAATTTCAGTTTAAAAGTATGCTTAAAGCTACAAGTTATGTCGTTTTTGGAGGGATAAAAATGAACATCGAACAGAAAAAAGAAATGTTAGCTATCTTAGCCCAGGATGCGCGTTTAGCACCTAAGACAATTGCTAACATGATTGAAGCTAGCGAAGAAGAAGTAGTCGCACAAATCGCTGCTTATGAAAAAGATAACGTGATTGCCGGGTACCACACCATGATCAACTGGGACGTTGCCGATGATAATTTGTTATCAGCAATGGTAGAAGTAAATGTCGATTTACACCATGGTGTATCTTATCAAGACATTGCAGAAACCATTTACCAATATGACCAAGTAGAATCTTTATACTTGATGTCAGGTACTTATGATTTTCTATTATTAACCAAGCGTTTAACGATGGTAGATATCTCTAAATTTATCTCTAAATTAGCAGCTATCGACGAAGTTAGCGCTACAACAACCCACATTGTAATGAACCGCTATAAAGAACAAGGGGTTGTCTATAAGGAGATCAAAGAAGATGGCGGACGTATGGTGATCTCACAATGACAAAATCTCAAAATAAAACTGTAATTGATATGGCCCCCTCAGGTATCCGACGTTTTTTCGACATTGCCAATGAAATCGAAGGCGTGATTTCGCTTGGTGTAGGGGAGCCTGACTTTCCAACGCCTTGGTCAATTCGTGAAGAAGCGATTCGGGCCATTAGAAAAAGTAAAACTTATTATACTGCCAATGCAGGTTTAATTGAATTGCGACGTGCGATTTCAAAATATGTAGACCGCAAATATGACTTGGATTATGATCCGGATACGGAAGTGATTGTCACTGTTGGTGGTTCTGAAGCCATTGACCTTGCTTGTCGTGGATTAATTAACCCAGGTGATGAAGTATTGTGTATGGATCCGTCTTACGTATCTTACACACCGTCAATTAAGCTTGCTGGCGGGATTCCCGTACCAGAGAAGCTACCAAGTGAGCACGACTTCATTTTACAGCCGGAAAATATTGAAGCATTAATTACAGATAAGACAAAGGCTATTATTTTAAACTATCCAAACAACCCAACTGGGGCAGCGGCAACGCGTGAAGAGTTGGAAAAATTGGCTGATGTCATTAAGAAACATGATTTATATGTCTTAACGGATGAAATCTATTCTGAAATCTGGTACGCCAAAGATAAATACACATCAATCGCTTCGTTTGAAGGGATGAAAGAACGGACAATCTACATCAACGGATTTGCTAAAGCC
>JAEZWY010000194.1 GCA_023442905.1 Bacillota bacterium
CAACTTTACCGTTTTTAAGGATTTCTTCATCGCCATCTAGGAAAGGAATTTCAATGCCGTCGCGGGCAAATTCTTTCAAGGCGTAGTTTGGATAATACCCACGAACTTGTACGTCTGGGAAGAAATAACGCATACGCATCGTTTCTTCAGCTAAGAATACGTTGGCTGGGTCACCCGTTTTTGGATAAACCGGCACGTGAGATACCATGGCACCAATTTCAAAGTCTGGGTTAATTTTCTTACCAGCTGCAACCGCTAAGGCTGAGGCAATTAAAGTATGGTGACCTGCTTGATACATCACTTGTTTGGCGTCTTCGCCCTCTTCAACCGTGACACCTGCATTAGTCCACAAGAAGATAGGATTTGAATAGTCCATCATATTGTTGATTTCGTTGAAGGTCATCCAGTATTTGACTTTGTTTTTGTAGCGTTCAAAGACTGTTTCTGCAAATTTCACGAAGAAGTCCACTACTTGACGGTTTTTGAAACCACCGTAGTTTTTAGCCAAGTTTAAAGGCACTTCAAAATGCGATAAGGTAATGACTGGTTGGATGTTGTATTTCAATAATTCATCAAAGAAGTCATCGTAGAATTGTAACCCTTCTTCATTTGGTTCAGCGTCATCCCCATTTGGAAAAATACGCGTCCAGTTGATTGAGGTACGGAATGCTTTCAAGCCCATTTCCGCAAATAAAGCCACGTCTTCTTTGTAGTGACCGTATAAGTCAACGGCCACATGGTTTGGATAGTAGCGACCTTCTTCAACTGTATCAGTAATTTCACGCGGTTGGTTAGCCCCACCAGCAGTCATTACGTCAGCAACACTTGGCCCTTTTCCACCTGCGTCCCAGCCACCTTCAGCTTGATGTGCAGCGATTGCACCACCCCATAAGAAATCTTTTGGTAATTTTGCCATGATTGATAAACTCCTTTTTTAAACTCACTTAGTTACATATTTACTGATTCAATTTAATACCTGATTAAATCTAGTATCTTATTAAAGACAACGTTTGATTAAATCCAATTCCTTATTGGTCTAGAGGTAAGTTTGTTCCTTTTAATGGTTTGATTAAAGCTTCATCCTTAACCACCTGCATTTCATTTGCTGCAGATATTTTTTCCTCTTCTAATATAATTCTACTATTCACCATCAAAATGGTAGCCCTTTCATTTGATGATTCAATTGTACATTGTACCCTTACAATTTGTCAATCATTGTATACTTAAAATGTAACCTTAGAAAACGGAAAGTCGTCATTAAAACTATACAATTGTTAATGAATGCGTTATCATATCGATAATATTTTAAGTGATTTTACATGTATATCGCCTTTAGCATGATAACTGATAGTTTAGGTTTTCGATTATTATTTATATTACTTACAATTAGAATGGTTTCGATCAAACGAAATGAAATTAAAGTAGAAGGAGTTATGCCTCATGGAAATTGATATTGAAAAAATGCGTATAGAACTTAAAGAAGTCGATGCTAAAAGAGATGCAGGTCTAGTTGAGCCTACATCAATTGAGAAGTTTCGTGATATTTCTTATGGCCCTCATGGTATTGAGAATACTTTGGATGTTTACTATCCAATTGGAACAAGCCAAAAATTACCAACCTTAATTCATATTCATGGGGGTGGATTCTTTTACGGCGATAAGGAACTTTACCGTTTTTATACCATGTTTTTAGCTACGCAAGGCTTTACGGTAATTAATTTCAATTACCGTCTCGCACCAGACCATACTTACCCCGCACCACTTGAAGATATCAACCAAGTGCTACAATGGATGACTGCAAATAGCGAAGAATACTACATCGATTTAGATAATTTATTTTTATTGGGCGATTCTGCAGGTGGTCAACTCACTCAACAGTACGCTACAATTGCTTCAAATCCTAATTATCAAAGTTTATTTGACTTTCAAGTACCTAACATCCAATTTAACGCTGTTAGTTTAAATTGTGGTGCCTATTACATCGGCAATAATATCGGTTCCGCTGATGATTTTCCTTATTACCTCGATGGAAAAATGACTGATCAACTAAAAGCTCAGTTACCCGTTGAACAATATATCACTACCAACTTTCCACCTGCTTTTGTCATGACATCAAGCCATGATTTCCTAAAAGAAACTGGTATCCAATTTGGCCAATTTTTAATTTCTAAAGGGAATGAAGTCTACTTTAAAATCTATCAAAAGACTGATGGTACACCACTAAATCATGTATTTCATATTGATCAAAAATCATCTATTGCTAGAAAATGTAACCTTGACCAACTTGATTTCTTTAGAAAACATATGTGTTAGAAAAATGACATAAAGTCAGTAATCATGTTCATCATGGTTTACTGGCTTTATTTTTTTATATCATCGAAAAAGGATAGATATCCATTAAAAACGGCGATCAATCCTTTATCCCGTATATATTTCTACATTAGCAGTTCATATGGCGACAGTAGTTTCGCTTTAGTAATCATGTGCGCAATTTCTTCCGGTGACTCTTTTCCATCTTTTTTAATCCACAAAGTCATAATCCCCACAATAGATGATAGTAAGATTTCAATCGCATAGTCTTCAGGTAGGTCTAGTTTCTCAAACTTTACGCGATGAGACTGCTTCACCTTTATATCAATAAGTTGTCCAATAATAGACTTTAAGGTTTGCATGAAATTGGGATCCCCACCTGGGCTTGCAATCGCTTTTACAAATTCAAATTCAGCTTTTACATAGACTAAAGCTTCTAAAATCTCTTCATAAGGAATCAATTGTGTAGCTTCACCCTCTTGATCTTGATCCGAATCTTTTAAGATGATCGCCTCTAAATCAAACATCACTTCTTCTTCTAGCTTATTCATTAAGTCATACTTATCTACATAATGTAGATAAAAGGTTCCGCGATTGATGTCACATCTTCTGGCGATATCACTAACAGTCATCGCTTCAAATCCCTTTTCATGTACTAAGTCAATAAAGGCTGCTTTAATTTTTTCTTTTGTTTCCATCTTCCGGCTCATTGATTGTCCTACTTTCTTTGAATAGATTAATTGACAAATTTTGTTATAAAATCAACACTTTTTTGTATTTTGTTTATTGAATCTCTTGCACAATCATTATATACTCTTCAAGTAAATAAATCAACACGTTGTTCATTTACTTGAGCAACCATTTTATATTTATAAGGAAGGAAATGAAAATGAGTTACATAGAGGTTATTAATAGTTCTAAACATTATAAAATGGGTGATAATGTCATCACCGCGAATAATGATGTAAATTTTTCAATTGAAAAAGGTGAATTAGCCATTATTCTAGGATCATCCGGTGCCGGAAAATCTACCATGCTAAATATTCTGGGAGGCATGGACACAAATGATGAAGGTCAGGTCATTATTGACGGCAATGACATTGCTACTTACAACAAAAAGCAATTAACCAAATACCGCCGAGAAGATGTCGGTTTCGTATTTCAATTTTATAATTTAGTGCCTAACTTAACTTCAAAAGAGAATGTGGAGTTAGCTTCTGAAATTGTCAAGGACGCAAGTGATCCTATCGAGGTATTAGAGGGTGTAGGTTTAGGTGAAAGAATCAATAACTTCCCTGCACAATTATCCGGTGGTGAGCAACAACGGGTATCCATCGCTAGAGCGGTTGCTAAAAAACCAAAAATCTTATTATGTGATGAACCAACAGGTGCTTTAGACTTTGAAACTGGTAAACAAGTCTTACAAATCTTACAAGATATGAGTCGCAAGAACGGTGCTACTGTAGTTATCGTGACACATAATGCAGCCATTGCACCTATTGCTGATAGAGTGATTCACATGCGTAACGCTACAGTGGAATCCATTGAAGTAAATGATGCACCTGAAAATATCTCAGATATCGAATGGTAGGTGACAAATAAACATGAAAAAGAAAATGTTATGGAAGGATATTCGAAAATCAATTACTAAATCAAAAGGTAGATTTTTCTCTATCATGGGGTTAATGTTGATAGGTTCTTTTGCCTTAATTGGTTTAAAAGTGACTGGACCAGATATGCGGGCAACTGGTGAACATTATTTTGACGAGTTAAACGTCTCAGATATCACTGTAATTGGTTCAATGGGTATTGATGATGATGATGTTGAAATCTTGGATAAAACCTCGGGCTTGGCAGATATTGAATATGGCTATTTAAAAGATGTCACTATTGATGATAGCCATACAGCTATTCGCGTATTCTCAATGGGAGAAGATATCTCTGATTATGAATTAGTGGATGGTCAATTACCTAAAGCAAATAATGAAATAGCGATAGATGCAAGTTTTGATGATCAATATCAAGTAGGTGATAAAATTGGCCTGTCAGAACAAGCAGATGTCTCTGGTGATACTGTACTAAAAGAAGACACCTATGAAATTGTCGGTTTTGTTTATTCTGGTGAGATTTTATCCAATCTAAACCAAGGTGCTTCTACAGCCGGAACTGGCGCCTTAAAAGGTTATGCGATTGTACCTGAATCAGCGTTTGATTCAGACGTCTACATGCTTGCACGGTTAAGATTCGATGATTTAATCAATATCGATCCTTATTCAGATACTTATACTGACCGTCTTCAAGACCATAAAGACGACTTAGATACTGCCTTAGCAAACCAACCAGAAAATCGTCTTGAAACAATTAAAAATGATTATCAATCGGAAATTGATGATGGCCAAAAACAAATTGATGATGCCAAGAAGAAATTGGCAGATGGACAAGCACAACTAGATGATGCCAAACAACAATTAATTGATGGTCAAGCTGAAATTGATGATGCACAAAATCAATTAGACACTAAAGTAGCTGA
The DNA here is from genome assembly GCA_023442905.1 of Bacillota bacterium. Taxonomy (GTDB): domain Bacteria; phylum Bacillota; class Bacilli; order Lactobacillales; family Aerococcaceae; genus Aerococcus. The sequence continues at coordinate 4,841 of JAEZWY010000194.1, forward strand.
CGCCACTACACAAATTAATGATGGTGCCAACCAAATTGCGAATGCCCATACTACAATTGATGATAGTCAAGCTCAATTAGATGCTGCTAAAACGCAGTTAGCTAATGGGCAAGCTACATTAGACGAAAAGTGGAACCAACTACAAGATGGTAAAGCTAAATTAAACCAAGCAAAGAAACAGTTAAATGATAGTCAAAATCAGTTAACTACCGCAAGAAGCCAATTAGATCAAGGTCAAACGGCGATTGCTAATGGTTATAGTCAATTAGCTGAAAAGAAAGCCCAAATAAATAGCGCTGAGGCAGAAATCGCCGAAGCAAACGCAACACTTGAGAGCAAACAAGCTGAGTATGATAACAAATACAGTGAATATACGAAAAACTTAAATGCTTTTGAGGAAAAACAAGCTGACTATGAAGCAAAAGCCAGTCAAGTAGAAGGCGCACAAAATCAACTTGATCAAAACAATCAAGAATTGGCAAATGGAAAAGCAAATTATGAGGAGGGTATCCAAGCTTTAACAGAACAAATCACTAGTCTACAAAATAAATTAGATGCAGGTGATTTAAATGAAGCTGATACTGCTGATTTACAAGCACAAATTGCTGACCTACAAGAAGAATTAAATGCTAGCCAAAGTGAATATGAATCCTTCATGAATTCAACATACACTCCTGGAATGGCAAAAATAGAGGCTAGTCAAGCTGAGTTAGACCAACAAAAATCAGCATTAACAAGTGCTAAAAGTCAACTAGATGCTGGCCAAGAACAATTAAACAGTGCTAAAGCACAATTAGATAGTGCAAACAAACAATTAAGTGATGGTAACGCAGCATTATCTAGCAATCAAGCCAAAATTGATGATGGTAAAGCTCAAATTGAAGCAGCAACTGCTAGCCTAAGCGAGAATGAAGCCCTCTTACAAGAAAAAGAAGCGGCATACCAAGATGGCTTATCCAAATACAATGCCGGTATCCAATCTTATAATGACGGTTTAAATACTTACTATGAGGGTCTAGCACAATGGACTGCTGGTGTAGAGACATTAGATAAGAAATCAGCGGAATACCAAGCGAATGTAGATAAGTTAGCCCAAGCAAAAGCGGAATTAGCTGATAAAGAAGCGGAATTAGCCCAAGCAGAAGACCAATTAGCAACTGAATCTGCAGATGCTGAAGCCCAAATTGCAGATGCCAAAGAAAGTCTTGCTGAGGGTCAGGCAGAATACGAAGATAAAGCCGCTGAATTCGCGAAAACCAAAGCGGATGCTGAAGATGAGATAGCAGACAAAGAAGATGAACTAGCCGAAGCACAAGAAATGGTGGATAATTTATCCCTACCAACTTATTCCGTAAATAGTCGTCGGGAGATTCCAGGTAGCGATGGGTATAAAATCTACAGTACCATTTCAAATATTGTAGATTCCCTAGCAAATATCTTCCCAATCTTCTTATACTTCGTTGCTGCACTCGTTACCTTTACTACCATGACACGCTTTGTAGACGAAGAACGGACTAAATCAGGTACCTTGAAAGCCCTAGGTTATGATGACCAAGACGTTATTAAGAAATTTACTTTCTACGGTTTAACCGCCAGCTTATCCGGTACTATTTTAGGGATTATCTTAGGACACACCCTACTCCCTTATATTGTTTACAATGCTTATAGTGCAAGCTATACCTTGCCAGCCATTGAATTACACTTCCACTGGGCAATTTCCTTGGTTGCCATTCTTTTAGCCTTATTAGCAGCTGTTTTACCAGCCTACTTAGTAGCGAAGAGAGAATTACAAGAACAACCTGCGCAACTGCTTTTACCAAAAGCACCTAGCGCTGGATCTAAGATTTTATTAGAACGGATTACACCAATTTGGAACCGGATGTCCTTCACCCACAAAGTAACAGCAAGAAATATCTTCCGTTATAAACAACGGATGCTAATGACAATCTTTGGAGTTGCCGGTGCTACTGCCTTACTGTTCTCAGGGCTTAGCGTACAATCATCTATCGGTGAAATTAACCAACGTCAATTTGGTGATTTAATCCATTACGATATGATTGTTGCAGAAAATGATTATGTCTCTGATCAACAAAATGATGAGATTGAGGATACACTATCTTCTCAAGACATTGATCAATACGGTGAAGTAGAATATCAAGAATTAACTACAGTTGGTGGAAAACAAAACGATACACAAGATATCACTTTAATTTCCCCAGAAAATATAGATGAATTTTCAGACTATATTCAATTAACTGAACGTGGCTCTGAAGAAACATTAGACTTACCTGATGATGGTGTAGTAATTTCTGAACGACTAGCTACCCTAGTAGACGCTGAAGTAGGAGATACAATTACACTTCAAGATTCTAACAATCAAGATCGTGAAATGAAAGTATCAGGTATAACAGAAATGTATATTGGTCACTTTGTCTTCGCTAGTCCACAAGTTTATGAAACAATTTATGGTGAGGATTACCAATCTAATGCTTATCTAGTCAACTTAAAAGATGATTCAATTAACAACACAGAAAATCAAGCTGCAAAATTCATTGAATTAGACGGTGTTGCCGGTGTTGTACAAAACACTACCCTAATGAATCAAATCGATACAATTGTACATTCATTGGATAAAATCATGACTGTTCTAATTGTTGTTGCTGGTTTACTAGGTATCGTTATCCTATATAACCTAACGAATATTAATGTTTCTGAACGGATGCGTGAATTATCTACTATCAAAGTACTTGGTTTCTTTGATAATGAAGTTACCTTATATATTTACCGTGAAACAATCGTTTTAACTGCCCTAGGTATACTAGTAGGTTTCGGTATTGGTGAAATGCTCCACCAATATATTATTCGAATCGTTCCACCTGCTGATGTAATGTTTAACCCTGCATTAGCAGCTACAAGCTTTATTGTTCCAGCTGTTATTATCGGATCAATTACAGCCGTTCTAGCCTATATCATTTATAAACGTTTACAACACGTAGATATGTTAGAAGCCTTAAAATCAGTAGATTAATTGGATTATTTATCCTATAAAAAAAGAATCCCTAGAAGTACGCAGACATACGCTTACTTCTGGGGATTTTTTATTGGATACCAAAGTGTATAAGCCGGATTTGACGATAATAAATATGAATTTAACCACCATAGGTAATGAAAATTACTTATTTTAAATTATTTAATCACCGATTCGATACGCTTCAATTGGTTTTGATAGTTAAGATAAAGACTGGTAAACCGGTTGTCATGTTTATCGTCCCATGGTTTGGGGCCACCACAGAAGTGAAGGATGACAGTATGCGACATCACCCATTGAATATCGTGTTGGGTAAGACTTTTGGTAAAATAGCGCATATATTTACGGGTATCATAATTCCAAATTTCTTCGGGAATTTCCTTCGTATATTTGCCATACAAATGGTTTAGAATATCTTGGTCAGGTAAGAATAGTAACAGATTATATTTTTCAATCATTTGCGCAATATCTGACCATTTGACAATTTCTCTAGCTTTATCTAAATCAATCACCATCACACCAGAGTTATAGTATGCATGGTCAACGTCTAGTCGCATTTGGTTTACTCGAGTAGAAACGTCCGTCAACCCGACATGTGTAGCAGCTGCTAGCATATGGCCTTCTAAATCTGTTTGCCACAGCTCTAATAAAGGATTAACCACTAAAATATCTGGATCTAAATAAATCACACGTTTCATTTCTTTAGGTAATATTTCACCCGCAAGCAAGCGGAAATACATTTCTTTTGGGTACCTATCTTCAGTTTTAGCGCTATTCCATCGACTGCCATCAATTTCAATCGCTTCAAAACCAAACTGTAAATAATCCGTTAACTTCTGCAATTCGCGAATAGTTTGTGTTGTAATTGATTCATGAATCAGCCAAAAACGGATGGCTTGGCCTGGATTATTTTGGCGAATCGATATTAAAGCCACTTTTAAGGGATTTAAATAGCCTTCATCGATGGTAAATAATAATTCAATCTGTTCGTCCAAGAGCATAACCCTCCAATTTATTTATAATATTATATATATTAACATCTTTATGGCAATTCCGTATGGATAGTCCGTCATTATTCACTTAAAAATAGACAAAAATCCCTCAAGTTTGGCAACCAATCTTGAGGGGAATTTTTTTATCCAAAGTAGATAGCAGTTTTTTTGTCTAATAAGAATGGTCTATAGTAGGCAAAAGTACTCGCTAATGGTAATAAATGTTCTGGTAACGCTAAACCTAATGCTTCTTTTAGATAATCCTTCCGCTTAGAGATTCTTGACCAAAGTTCTGGTTGTTTAATCTTAATCTCTTCGCGTAGTGCTGCGTCCGCAACCGCAATCGTCGATTCAGCTGAAACACCATTATGGTTCGCTTGTGAAGGTATAAAGTCTAGTTGGAAGATGTAGCCACTTTGAATTGTTGCATCAGAGTCTTTATAAAATGGTGAGCTTAGCCATTCTTCGTCAGCTACTAAATGCCCCGGGCACAAGTTCCAGCCATAAGTAGCTTGCGGATAAAACTCACTGAACGCTTGGTAGAAGTCGCCACCCTTTTTCCCGATAGTTAAATTATCTAACCACCATTTATAAGCTTGGAAATAGGGGTAAACGACTTCTTCTAAGTATCCTGAATCACGTTCAGCGAGCTGACTTTCATCTTTCACTGCATAGCCAGAACGACTAGACAAGCCGCCTTTATAGGCTACTGTTAATGCAACTTTATCGCCATCATTTAACGTGTTATCAGTTGGATAAATATTAGCGCCCTTAAATCGATCACCAAAGGCTGCAATAGACACAACAGAAGGATATTGACCATCACGATTTAAGCGATTCCCTGCCTCTAACTCGCTTTGACCAATATTTAGCTGGTTCATTGCTTCAAGAACAGCATCAGAAGCAAGCGAAGCACCATATTCATAACGAGCGATTTCTTCTGCATTGTTTGTTACTCGAGCACCCTCTTTTGGATGCATGTATAGTTGGGTTGCATTCACTACCTTGTCAGAACCGAAAACTTCATGTACACCATCCACAATAAATGCTGGTACTGAATGGTGGTTGTGGAAGTTATTCATATCATTAGACAAAAGCTTCCAGTCTACTAATCCAATTCGTTTAGAATCATCTACTTTAATATCTTTTAAATAGTCAGCGAAAGTTTTAGTGAAATCCATAGGTTGATTTGGTAAAGAGAAGAATGGACAAAGAACGCCTTCGCTTTGTGTACGTGCCATACTAGTCTTATTGAAATTCTCATTACCTAAAATCAATGTCGACGTCCCGTCTTGGTTGATTACCTGGATAGCTTCTTCAAATCGTGGAATAAAGCCAGTTAAATATTCAAAATTACTACCGTGTTCCTTGTCTGCGTAAATCATCAATGATGAGAAGTCATATTTTCGCATTAACTGAAGGACTTTGTCCTTGCGTTGAGCGAAGGTAGCGTCACTTAAAATGATAGGTTTTCCAGAATTATCCTTAGCTGGCGCTAATGTTTGTTTAAATTGAATCGTCATATGAAGTCTCCTTAAGCTTTTTGCGCAAATCATCAGAAAGTTATAACAATTGAATGCGCTTTATTGTTCCAACATCCATCTTACCATGATTTAAAATTAAAGCTACCCTTATGCTGTTGGAGATATTTTCATGTGAATCGATGACCTATTGTTGTTTAATTTCCTTGAATAAATTAATCATTTCAATAGCATTCGTTGCATAAGTAAACCCAAGGTTACCAGCTTTAGTACCAGAGCGTTCAATAGCTTGTTCGATGTTTTCAACGGTTAAGACACCAAAAATGACCGGTAATTTATGCGTTAGACCTACTTGAGATACCCCGCTTGATGCTTGATTAACTACCACATCAAAGTGACTTGTAGCCCCTCTAATCACAGCACCCAGTGTAATGATTGCATCATATTTACCTGTTTCAGCCATCGTTGCAGCCGTCAGCGGGATTTCATAGGCCCCCGGTACCCAAGCAACATCGATATTTTCTGTCAAAACACCTGAACGTGTAAGCCCATCTTCACAACCACTTAGTAAGCTTTTAGTTAAAAAATCATTGAATCGTGCAATGACAATCCCTATTTTAACATCTTCTCCGTTGTACAATTTTCCTTGAATAATATTCATGCTAATATCCTCCATATTTTATAAGTCTAATAAGTGTCCCATTTTTACTTTTTTAGTGATTAAGTAGTTTTCATCATCCGGATTAGCAGCCATTTCAATACTCACACGGTTGGCTACTTGGATACCAGATGCTTCTAATTGTGCGATTTTATCTGGGTTGTTGGTCATCAGGTCAATGGATGTCACACCCAGTTCCTCCAACATTTGTGCAGCCGTATGGTATTCCCTTAAATCATCTGGGAATCCTAGGGCATGGTTAGCTTCTACAGTATCCAGTCCTTCTTCTTGTAACTGGTAGGCTTTTATTTTATTGATTAAGCCAATACCGCGACCTTCCTGTCTTAAATACAAGAGAACGCCTTGGCCAGCTTCATTGATTTTCCGCAGGGCTTCATGTAATTGCTCTCCGCAGTCACACCGGTTTGATCCCAATACATCTCCCGTTAAACATTCAGAATGCAAACGCGTTAGGACCTGTCCCTTACCTGAAACATCCCCTTTTACCAGAGCTACATGTTCTTGATTATCTACATCGTTGATAAAAGTATGGATAGTAAATTCACCAAATTTTGTCGGCATTTTAGCTTGTGATACATGGTGGGTATGACGCTCAGTTTTCCTCCGGTAATTTTGTAAGCCTTTAATGGTAATGACTGGCATCTGCCATTTCTCTGCTTGCTCAAGCAATTCGGCTTGGCGCATCATTGTACCGTCTTCGCGCATAATTTCTACACAAACACCCACTGGATTCAGTCCAGCTAATTTCGTCAAATCAACCGTTGCTTCTGTATGACCATTTCGCTCCAAGACACCATTTTCTTTCGCCACCAATGGGAAAACGTGGCCCGGACGGTTAAAATCACTGGGTTGACTATTCGGATTTGCTGCTTCACGCATAGTTAACCCACGTTCAACTGCGGATACACCTGTACTTGTCTCTTTATGATCAATGGATACCGTAAATGCGGTTGTATGTGGGTCTGTATTATTATCCACCATTGGCGACAAATTCAACCGACTAGCTACTGCTTGACTCATTGGCTGACAAATCAACCCTTTAGCATGAGTCGCCATAAAAGTGATATTAGCTGTTGTTGCAAACTCAGCTGCACAAATCAAGTCTCCTTCATTTTCTCTATTCTCATCATCCAAAACCATGATAATTTGACCCGCTTGTAAAGCTGTTAATGCGTCTTCGATTGTTGAAAAATCCATCTATACCCGCTCCTTCACTGTAAATTGCTCAATATACTTGCCGACAATATCATTTTCTAAATTCACGATAGTTCCTACTTGATAGGTTGAAAAAATTGTTTGTTCACTCGTGTGAGGAATGATTGATACTTTAAATGTATCTCCTTCAATCCCAGCAACTGTTAAACTTGTGCCATCAATAGCAATAGACCCCTTCATGATGATATAGCGCATTAATGGTTCACTTGTTTGAACCGTGTACCAATTAGCGATACCATCCGCCTCAATTGCGGTGATTTTACCAACACCATCAATATGGCCACTTACAATATGACCACCGAATCTTGCATTTGCCTTCATCGCCCGTTCCAGATTCACGCGGCTATTGTTAGCAATTCCTTCTAAAGACGTTTTCGCAATCGTTTCTGGCATCACTTCAACTTGGAAATTAGTATCAGTGAAATTCGTCACGGTAAGACAAATGCCGTTCACACTAATAGAGTCACCTAGATTGACATCGGATACTATTTTTTCCGAAATAATGGTTAAAAGAAGTCCTGCACGATTGTTGATAGCCTCGATACTTTCAATACGGCCAATATCTTCTATAATTCCTGTAAACATTTAACCCACCCTGCTTTCTATCAAAAAGTCCTTACCTAATGGCGTGATTGCTTGGATATAACTTGTGAGCGCTTGGTCCATCTGTGGAAAACCGAAACCACTGATAGGACTATACTGGTCAAAACCACCAATGACTTTGGGACCAATATAAGTGTGGATTTCTTGGATTAACCCTGATTCAAGTAGCGAAGCATTTAGTCTTGATCCACCTTCAACATAAATACTTTGAATACCTTGTTGACCTAGTTGTGTGATTAAATCCCCTAAATCTACCTTGTCATTCTTCGCATTCACAACCAATAGTTGGCAGCCAGCTGTCTCATAGGCTTGGTGATCTTCTGAGTTCTGATTAGTTGTCGCAATAATTGTGGGCGTTTGCTTCGCTGTTTTCACTAATTGGCTGGTTAAGGGTAGCTTCAAGCTAGTATCACAAACAATACGAATAGGATTAATCCCCTCAAAGTCGTCAATTCGAACTGTTAACGATGGATCATCAGCAAGCGCAGTCCCTATGCCAACCATAATGGCTTGGTTGCTGTGGCGTTGGTAATGCACATGCTCTCGTGCAATTTTGTCTGTTATCCACTGGGAATCCCCAGTGTAAGCAGCTGTTCGACCATCTAGGGTCATGGCGTATTTCATGGTGACGTAGGGTTGCTTATGGTTCATAAAATAATTGAATTTACGGTTAAGGTCTTCACTTTCTTCAGCCAAAAGACCCGTTTCTACTTCAATATGGTGGCTTCTTAACTCCTGGATCCCTTTTCCAGCAACTAATGGATTCGGATCAATTGCAGCAACCACCACTTTTTCAATACCCGCTTCGATAATAGCTTGCGTACAAGGCGGCGTTTTACCAAAATGACAGCAGGGTTCCAGCGTGACGTACATAGTTGCCCCCTTCACATCATGCCCTTGTTCGCTGGCATCTTTTAAGGCTTCTCTTTCCGCATGCAAACCACCATACTGCTGATGATAGCCTCGACCGATGATTTGGCTATTCTTTACGATAACTGCACCAACCATAGGATTAGACCTTGTCCAACCCTGTCCTAATTTGGCTAGGTCAAGTGCTTCTTGCATATAGTCTTTCATTCACTCATCCTTTCTCTAAACAACAAATAATCCAGTCAGAGTGACGAAAAAAAGCCCTAGAAATAAGATTCCTAGGGCACACAAATAAACTATAGACTTATAGTATTCGTTTATTTTGATTCTACTCTTCTTCCATCCAGACTCTACTGTCGGTCTCGGAATTACACCGAGTCAGCCCCTAATTAAAGGAGGTCGCGGACTTTACCGCCGGTCGGGAATTACACCCTGCCCTGAAGATTTTATTTGAATGTTTATGGTGATATCATACGGTATTAAAAAGAAAATGTAAACCCAAATGTATTTTTTAAATTAAAAATATATACTATAGAGTATTTATCATGGGTGATTGGATAAAAAATTCCCCTTCACTTGGCCATTTTTACCCAAGTATAGTTTGCCAAACTCATCAATTAAGCCATGGAATTCCTGGGCTTCCTCATAAGTGAAGTCATCCGGTAGGTTAATCTCTTGGTAAAGGCTTTGATAGGTTGTGTACGAATTGCCTGTCAACCAACTGAATAACCGCCTAGCGTAGGCATCAGCGATAAACGCTGGTTGGTCAAATATAAAAACGCGAAATACGTCAGCTGTTTCAAACCCTACCCCGTGTAATTTCAAGATTTCACTTCGCAACTGTTTTCCGTATTCATACTGCATGGCTTGATAATCCCATTTGTGGTTATCAAACCATTGGAAACTGGCTTGAATTGCTCGCGCCTTGTTGCGGTAGAAACCACTTGGTCGAATCAGCGTTTCTAATTCTTCTAACGGGAGCTTTAAAATTTCTTCTGGCAAAAAACCAGTAGCTGCGTTCAAGTTATTTAGGGACTTTTCAACGTTACGCCAGTTGGTATTTTGAACAAGGATAGCCCCCAGGATTATTTCTACCTTAGATTCAGCAGGCCACCAACCTTGAGGGCCCATTTCTTTTAATAAGGTATCGTATAATTTTCTAATAGCTAATTTATCCATCATCTCATCCTAAATTATTTTGCCGTTATGTGTTATTATTTTTGCATCTTTATGTAAAAATTAATGGGTTCCTATTAGCGTCACACCTATACTTGGTGGTTATCTAGCTTGGATTGGTCAAAGCCTTCCAAAGCCAGCAAGGCAATTTTGCGGTCGATACCACCTGCATAACCAGTTAATGCACCGTTAGTGGCTACAACCCGGTGACATGGGATTAGAATTGAAATAGGATTATGACCAACAGCGCCGCCGGCTGCACGAGCTGAACCCTTTTTCCCAGGAGTGGTTAAAGCAACTTTATCAGCTAATTCCTTATAGCTAGTCGTCTGGCCGTAAGGGACATTAATCAGTGCGTTCAGGATTTCCTTACGGTAAGACGTTACTTCTGGGTCTAGAACGTTTGGGTCAAGGGTCGGGTTTTCACCAGCAAAATAAGCATCTAACCAATTCTTGACTTGCATGATTACTGGTGTTTCCGCTGCTACCATTGTTTGCATGATGTATTGACTACCGAAGTATTTTTGATCAGCAAACCACACGCCTTTAATGGTTTTATCGTCGCTCACGATAGTTATTTGACCAAGTGGTGAGGTGTAAGACGATTTGTAATACATGGTAATCCCTCCTGGATTAAGATGACAGATACCCTAGCTATCTCAAAAAAGAAGGGATAACTAGGGTATGGCTATTATATACTCGTAGTAATGCTATTTATTCTGCGTACTGTGCAATACCATTACCAAAGGACCAGTTCTCTTTATTGACTTCAACTAAGTTGATAAAGACATCTTCTTTGCGAATATCTAATTGGCTATTTAATTTATCAGCAACTGTCTTGTATAAAGCTTTTTTCACCTCAGTTGTACGCCCTTCATTCATCGTGATTTGAATGATTACGATACCCTCTGTGCGGTCAACACCTAGGTAGTTGGTAGAAAATATCAGTTCTTCAGCTTTTAAATCATTCACAACCACAAACTTATCTTCTTCTGGGATGCCAATTGTTTCAAGCATAGATTCGTAAACTAACTCACCTAGTTGTGATTTAAATTCTGCAGTCTTACCTTCTAAAAGATCGATTCTCACTAATGGCATGTAGCACACTCCTTATATCATTGATATCCTTATTATATATAAAGTGAATTAAAATGCTAGTTTCAAATAACATCAATTTTTAGAATGTTTGTCATATACTTTGATTTAAATAGGGAAACAAATATCTTTTTATAGAGACTCGTTGATTTCTAGCATAAAAAAACCGATAACGCTTTTAATGAATCTCAACCCGAAAACTGAACACTCAAAAAAAGAGTGTTGTAAGTTTTCTGGTTATTTTTATGCAAAATTTTCGGTATACTCTATTTGAGTTATACAGAAGGGAGTGGACAGGATGAGTAAAAAGATATATAGCCAAGCTGAGATTCAAGCTTTAAGAAACAATCCTAATGTGAAAA
>JAEZWY010000107.1 GCA_023442905.1 Bacillota bacterium
TAATTGAAAATTAATCCGAACATTAAAGAAAATCTTCAGGTCTTTGAGAAAAATATTTAAATTTGTGGTACTATTAATGCTATATAAAAATGTGAAGGGTGAAAGGTGTTCTATGAAATCGAAAGGATTATTAGTTGTATTATCCGGTCCCTCTGGTGTGGGGAAAGGAACAGTTCGCCAAGCGCTGTTTGAGACTGATACAAATCATGATCAGTTTTATTATTCAGTTTCTGCAACAACCCGACAACCGCGTCCAGGTGAAGAAGATGGGAAAGACTACTTCTTCGTATCACGCGATCAATTCGAAGGTATGATTGAAGACGAACGTTTATTGGAGTATGCTGAGTATGTAGGGAACTACTATGGAACACCCCTTCAATACGTTGAAGAAATGACTGACCAAGGTAAGGATGTTTTTCTTGAAATAGAGGTTCAAGGTGCTTTACAGGTTAAGCGACGTATGCCGGATGGTGTATTCATTTTTCTTGCACCACCGACTATGCATGAGTTAGAATCTAGAATAGTGAATCGTGGGACTGACGCGCCAGAAGTCATTGAAAAACGGATGCGTCAAGCACGAGAAGAGTTACAATTAGTAACCCAATATGACTATGTTGTAGAAAATGACAATGTCAACTCAGCTGTTGAACGTATTCAAACGATTATTAATGCTGAGCATTTAAAAACAGACCGCTTTATCGACGATATTGTAGAAAATTACTTAAAGGAAGGCGACGAATCATAATGATTATCTATCCATCAATTGACAAATTATTAGACCGTATCGATTCAAAATACTCACTAGTATCTATTGCTGCAAAACGCGCAACTGAATTACAAGTTGAGAAAAACCCAATGTTAAATGAATACCAATCACCTAAATTTATAGGTCAAGCGTTAGAAGAAATTGCTTCCAACGACTTAGTGATTGACCCAGATTCATTATCACAAAACTAGTTATCAGTTTTGAAAAAATATAAACTTCATTAAGCCAAGTAGCTCTCCGTTGCTTGGTTTTTTAGTATAAACTTATATATTAAAGAATGACCTATACTTATAGATGTACACCTTTTTTAAAGATTGATTTTTAAAATATTATATATATAATATGATTAAGCGTGTGATTAGATTTTTTAAATGTGTTTCGCATTTATTATTTTCGATGTGAGGTGTTCCTTTTTCCGTTTTCGCCGTTTACCTGGTGAAGTTGTTTTGCTTATAGTTTTGGCTAGCGCATAGAGAGTATTCACACGCTATTTATGGGAGATATTATGATAAAATTAAATAATAATAAAGATTTGGCTGATTGGTTGGGTATTAAATATAAATATTTGACGTATATTTTATATAAAAAAAGACCAGAATTCTCTTATAACTCATTTGAAATCCCAAAGAAAAATGGTGGAATTAGAAAGATATACGCTCCAGATGATGATCTAAAAGAAATTCAACTTCGTATTCTAAACAACTTGAATTTGGAGAAAGAAATTATTGATAATAATAGATTTGAGAGTACGAAATCATCAAAGAGAATTAGTTATGGATTTGAAAAGGATTTTGGTATACATGATAATGCCAAAAATCATGTAAATAAATTATTTGTATTAAATGTTGATATTGAAGATTTTTTTGAATCTTTTAACTTTGGTAGAGTTAGAGGATATTTTATTAAGAATCGGAATTTTCTATTCCATGAGAATGTGGCAACTTCTATAGCTCAACTTACTTGTTATGAGGGTAGACTACCTCAAGGTGCTCCCACATCACCAATAATAAGTAATTTAATTTTTTCTATAGTGGACAATAGAATAGCGAAACTAACAGCAGGATATAAATTAGAATATAGTCGTTATGCAGACGATTTAACATTTTCCACTAATGATAGAAATTTTCAGGGTAAATATGAGAAATTTTTGTCAGATTTGCAAGCAATATTAGAGCATTCAGGATTCCAAATAAATCAACGAAAAACTCGATTCCAAGAGCGTAATAGGATGCAAGAAGTGACAGGATTAACGGTTAACAGGAAAGTTAATGTCTCGAAAAAGTACTATAAAGAAACTAGGGCTATGGCAAATAACCTCTATAGAACTGGAGAATTTTATATTAATGAGCAAAGTGGAAGTTTGAATCAACTTCAAGGAAAATTTCTTCATATCTTGAACGTTAATAAGAAAACTAATTTGCAATCCGATATTTATGGAAAGAAATGGCTACACAAGTATAATGATAAAGAAATTGTCACAAATAGAGAAAGAGACTATATAAAATTTCTTTTCTATAAACTATTTTTTACCAGGGATAGACCACTAATTATCACAGAAGGAAAAACAGATCAGCGTTATATTATCGCAGCATTTAAAAAAATGTGCTCTGATTATCCAATGTTGATTGACAGAGATTCAAAGCAATTCAAAATTTTATTTTTCAAAAGAACTCAACATATAGAGAAGTATTTAAACATACCAATGGATGGTGCTGGAGCAATTAGAAACATTATAAACTTTTATTATGGGTTAAAAGAGTTTCCAAATTTAACAGAACAATTTAATTTAATTAATGCGAACCCTGTAATATTATTAGTTGATAATGAAACAAAAGCGGATTATCCACTAAAACATATAATTGACAGTTTAAGTAAGGAACAAGATATAGTTGTGGATTTAAATACTAAATATTTTACTCATTTGACGAAGAATTTATATTTGGTCACAGTTCCAAAAACAAACTCTAATAACTTCGAAATAGAGGGGTTATTTAGAGGGGAATTATTAACCAAAGAAATCAATGGAAGAGCATTCTTTTCCAGTTCAAAAGATCGGCTAAGCAAGAATGATTTTTCAAATTATGTACTAAAAAATTATCAAAACATCGACTTTGGAAACTTTGTGGCGCTGCTTGATATTTTTGAAAAAATTATTAAAGAATATCCTACAAAATTAACTAATTTAGAACCACCCATTAATAAACATAAAAAATTACAATGATTATCAAGCGATTATCATTGTAATTTTTTTGTTTTGTGGAAGATGGTAATTGTAGAAATAACATAGACTCAAACTTTAAATCACTATTTTAGATCTTATCTTTCAGAGACTATTTTACCTTGAACATATACTTGTTGGATATTGGCTTGGTTAGCTAAGTATAGGATCTTTTCAAAGGTTTGTGCTAGGTCTTCAAAGACACCAAATCCTTGGATCCGGTTTTCCTTGGCTTTGGTATCGATTACTTGGAAATCGGCCGTATATCCTTCTTTGATCAAGCCAATTGGTAAGTCAAGGGCTTCACCACCACCAAGGGTAGCAAGAGAAAATGCTTCTACAACAGAAATGCGAGAATCTGGCACACCGCGTTCGGCTTGCGGTAAACGGGTATCAACACCGTCTTCTAATTGACGTGAGCTCATCACCGCTTGTTTAATCCCGTCATACAGAGACGGTGAGAAACCACCTGAAATATCAGTTCCTAAGCCAACTTGTACGTCTAACTCTTTTAGGTGTTTAATAGGAATAATACTATTAGCAAAATAAACGTTAGAAATCGGGCAGTGGGCAACCGCTGTTTGGTTTTCCGCAAAAATCGCAGCATCATCGTCATTGATAAAATTAGAATGGGCCATGACTGATTTTTTGCCAAATAAACCAAAGTCTCTAAGCGCTTCAGTGTCCGTTTTACCAAAACGTTCATAGGTAAAATCGTGCTCCCATTGGCCTTCACTACAGTGAGTATGGACATGAGTATCATATTTTTGGGCTAAAGCCCCTAGACCTGCCAAGGCTTCATCGGTACAAGATGGGGCAAAGCGTGGCATAACAACAGGATAAACGCCTTGGATAACGTCTTTCCCGAAGGCTCTCACTTCTTGGATGAATTCTTCGGTTTCTTTTAAGGCGATTGCTGTTGATGCATCTCGGTAAAAGTCAGGATTACCTTGTGGATCATCCATCACGACTTTACCAACTAAGGCGCGTTGCCCTTTTTCTGCAGCAATCTTAACCAATTCAAAAGAAGATTCTTTGTGAATGGTTCCAAAGTATAAAGCTGTTGTAGTCCCGCGAGCTAGTAAGGTCGCTACTAAGTCTGCGTAAACTTCTTTCGCGAAGTCAACGTCTTTATATTTAGCCTCTAATGGAAAGGTGTGTTCATTTAACCAAACATCTAATGGGGCATCTAAAGCAATACCAGCTTGTGGCCATTGGGGTGCATGGATATGGGTATCAATGAAGCCTGGTAACAAGTACTGACCATCTGCTAGACGAATTAAAGTGCCACGTTCTTCAAATAGTTGAATGAGTGGTAAGTAATCTCCGTCATCAGCCGGTACAATTCTATCGATTACACCATCTTGATTAATGGTAATAAGTGCATTTTCTTGGTATTCAAGTTGACCATGTTCTGGCGTATGAAAATATGTCGCTAAAATTGCTTTTTCTAATCCGATCATTTTTTGCTCCTTTTAAGTAAAAATATTTCCTTCTTTTTCATTTTAAGACAAATTAACGAACAAGTAAATAAATTTAAAATTAAATGTTCGTAAATAAACTATGATGT
>JAEZWY010000168.1 GCA_023442905.1 Bacillota bacterium
CCACGTTTAGGCACGTTGATAATACGCGTAAATGATACGTTATCAGACGGAATGGCCAGTAGACGTAGGTAAGCTAGAATGGCTTTAAATTCCTTGCGGTCGTAGAATTTTAGACCGCCAACGATTCGGTAAGGCATGTTGGCCTTGACCAAATTCTCCTCCATTACACGGGACTGGGCATTGGTTCTATACAGAATGGCAATGTCCCCGTAACGCTTGTTTTGACCTTTGATAGCATCTTTAATTTTACCGATGACATAGTTGGTCTCGTCACGCTCATTTTGCGCCCGGTAATAAGAAATCAATTCACCCTGGTTATTATCAGTCCAAAGGGTCTTATCCTTACGATAGGTGGTTTTATTGATGACATTATTGGCCGCTTGCAAGATATTTTTAGTAGACCGATAATTTTGTTCCAATAGGATAGTGGTTGATTTTGGATAATCCTTTTCGAAGTTCAAGATATTTTCCATATTGGCACCACGCCAACCATAAATAGACTGGTCAGCATCCCCTACTACACACACATTATGGAAGTACCCTCCTAGGTGTTTGACCAATTTATATTGGGCTTCGTTGGTATCTTGATATTCATCCACATGGATATAGTGAAATTTTTGTTGGTAGTATTTCAGAATATCTGGCTGTTGGTCAAATAATTTAACGGTATACATAATTAAATCGTCGAAGTCGAAAGATTGCGCTGCTTGAAGACCTTTCTGGTATCGTTCATATACATCTGCCACTACATCTTCTATATATCCAGAATAATTTTGACGGTAGTCATCTGGTAGCATTAAGTTATTCTTCGCATCAGAAATACGCCCTAGCAGCATTTTATGAGAGAATTTATCCTTATCTAAGTTTAATTCTTTAATAATACGTTTGATAAGGGTTTGTTGTTCTGATGGATCAGCGATAGTAAAGGACCGGGTAAAACCAATTGCCTCAGCCTCTCTTCTTAAAATACGTACACACATAGAGTGAAAAGTGGATACCCACATATCATTGGCGTCCGGACCTACAAGAGCCGAAACCCGTTCTTTCATTTCCTTAGCGGCCTTGTTAGTAAAGGTAATCGCTAGAATATTCCAAGGATTCACATCTTTTTCGCTTAAAATATAGGCCATGCGGTGAGTCAAAACACGTGTCTTCCCACTACCAGCACCAGCCATAATTAATAGCGGCCCTTCGGTATGCTCAACAGCTTCCTTTTGTCGATCATTAAGCCCCTTCGTAAATTGATTCAATGCCATCATTAGGCCACCTTCCCGTATAGTTTCATTGATAAGGATACCATTTATAGAACACCTGTTCAACGAAAACAAGGTGCGACACAAACCGGTAGAAATGAACCGTTGGAAGATTAGTGTAGTGACTGACGCAGTCAGTTGCAAACTAATCTGAAACGCAGTCATTTCTGGTTTGTGGAGCCCGATTAAACAAGGTGCGAGCGAGACCGTTCAGCTCAACAACACTGGAAGACTAATGCAGTGGCTGATGCAATCAGCTGCAAGTTAGTCTGAAGTGGACTTGAGCTGGTCGAGCGAACCCGATTAAACAAGGTGTGTCACAAGCTAATGTCATAAGAAAAGACGAACCTTTTTAGATTCGTCTCTTTCATTTATTTGTTGATTTGATAAAGGATTAATTGGTTTATCCAGATGCGGGCTTGTTTACGCGCCATCGCATAATCCTTATGTACTAAAGCTTCCAACATCGTTGGATAGATTTCTTTCAAATCATTCGCTTCACGTTTGAAGGTTGAGTGATCTTCCTTCGCTTCTTTTATGTACAATTCATGTAGGGGTTGAATTGTATTCAAGGTAACCTGTCTAAAGTATGAATTCGGATAGAAGGATACCAAATAGGTAAACATTTTGAATTCAGTATCAAAGTAAGTCTCCAAGTCATATGCTGCAAGTGATTCAGTAATTTTTTGTTTTAATTCTTCAACGCGTTCAATGTCTACTTGGACATCTTTATTTTGCATTTGCTGGAAGAGATTCATAGTTAACAATTCAATAAATTGTAGGCGTTCTACAATTGCTCGTGCGTTTAGTGCATTTTTCGCTACTACCGCACCCTTGTATTGTTCAATACGAATATAATCTTCTTCAGCAAGTTGTGCCATGGCTTTTCGAACCGGCGTACGACTCATGCCTAGCGTTTCTGCAATCTCCACTTCTTTTAAGTGTGTGTCTGGTAATAGCAAATTACTATCGATTTGTTCCTTTAGGTACTGATACGCAATGTCCTTATAGCTCTTAGTCTTTGCCACGGTTCTACCCCCTATAAAAAGTACAATATACCGAAATATTGTTCATCTTTTATAATACACTTGAATAGGAACCAATGCAAATTAATTTTCTTTCACTAAAGCTATTGAACTTGGTCATCAAACCGAGTTAATTCGTATCTTTCTATCACACCAATTAAAGATTCTGCATAATTTGGATCAGTAGCATAACCTGCCTCCTGCAAGGCATAAGCTGCCTCTTGATATGAGCTGGCATTCAACACCCTATCATAATGTGTTTCATTCCAAGACGTACCGTTTGCAAGTAACCGTCCATGATCAGCCACTGACTCTTCCCAAGACTTATAAACACGAAACGGTTCATCCACCGTGATATATTGGCCATTCACAAATTCTTGCGTGGGTAAATCTACACTCGGATCGTTTGGACTATACGATTTGCGGCCAAATAAATTAAAATAATCGCTTGATAATTGACTCTTTCCAAAGTTAGATTCCAATACCGCTTGAGCGGTAACAATACTTGGCAATACGTGAGAATTAGGATATTCAGTGACTGCATACTGTCCGATTAAATCCACAAACTCCTGGTCTGTGTAAACGATAACCGTCTCCGAGCTAGAAGTATCACTTGAAGAAGGACCCCCTTGATGGTCTTGTAAAAGAAAAAATAGCATTAAGCCAAGAATTGCAATTGTACCTAACCCTATTTCTTTACGACGTTGGGCCCGTTTTTTCTTTGAGATATACCGTGTTTTTCTAGGTTTTAGCTTTTTCAGTGCTCGTTTAATTGCTCGTTGACGTCCTTTTAACCAACCTTGCCAACCATTTGATTTGCGTCCTTTTTGCTTCTTTTTCTTTGCCAAAATATTGTCACCCCCTTACTTACATCTTATTTTGACCGTAATTAGTCCATTTTCCCCTGCATTATACATAAAAAGCGTTGAGTAAACCATTACGATTACTCAACGCTTATATTAAGATTATATAAATCTATACCATTGCCCCACCAAGATAAGCTTCTTGCACTTTCTCAGAAGTTAATAATTCTTGACCAGATCCTGATAATAAGATTTTACCAGTTTCCATAACGTAAGCACGGTCAGAAATGCTTAATGCTTGCTTGGCATTTTGTTCAATCAATAGCACTGTTGTACCAGCTGCATTGATTTCCTCAATAATATTGAAGATTTGTTGGATGAATAATGGTGCTAATCCCATTGATGGTTCATCTAACAATAGTAATTTTGGCTTAGCCATTAAAGCTCTTGCCATGGCAACCATTTGTTGTTCCCCGCCTGATA
>JAEZWY010000127.1 GCA_023442905.1 Bacillota bacterium
GCGTAGAACGTATCAAGATGACACCAATGCGTAAAGCAATCGCTAAAGCAATGGATACTGCTAACCATACAGCACCATCTGTTACATTATTCAAAGATGTTGAAGTTTCTAAATTATGGGATCACCGTAAGAAGTTCAAGAACGTTGCAGCTGAACGCGGTACTAAATTGACATTCTTACCATATGCAGTTAAAGCATTAATTGCCGCAGTTAAGAAATACCCTCAATTAAACGCGTCAATTGACGATGCAAGCCAAGAGTTTGTACATAAACATTACTACAACATTGGTATCGCAACAGATACAGATGCTGGCTTATATGTACCAAACATCAAGAATGCAGATACTCGTTCTATGTTTGATATCGCTGATATCATCAACGAAAATGCTGCTAAAGCACATGCTGGCGAACTTAAAGGACCAGATATGGCTGACGGTACAGTTTCTATCTCTAACATCGGTTCTGTTGGTGGGGAATTCTTCACACCAATCTTAAACTACCCTGAAACAGCAATCTTAGGTTTCGGTGCAATTAAGCCTGAACCAGTAGTAAATGCTGACGGTGAAGTTGTTGCCGGTCGTGTATTGAAGTTATCATTAACATTTGACCACCGTATCGTTGATGGTGCAACTGGTCAACAAGCGCTTAATGAAATCGCTCGTTTAATGGCTGACCCTGAATTATTATTAATGGAAGGATGATTTTAGAATGGTAGTAGGCGCATTCGCAATTGAATTAGATACAGTTGTAGTTGGTTCTGGACCTGGTGGCTATGTAGCTGCCATCCGTGCCGCACAATTGGGCCAAAAAGTAGCTATCGTTGAACGTGAGTTCATCGGTGGTGTCTGCTTAAACGTTGGATGTATTCCATCTAAAGCCTTGATCCAAGCTGGTCATGCTTACCATAATGCTAAAGGCGGCGACGCTGTCTTTGGTGTAACTTCTGGTGACGTTAAGTTAGACTTCGCAAAAACACAAGACTGGAAGAACAATACTGTAGTAAATACATTAACTTCTGGTGTTGAAATGTTACTTAAAAAGAATAAAGTTGAAATTATCCGTGGTGAAGCATACTTCAACAACGAAAATGAATTTACTGTAATGGGTGCAGATGACTCTCATCAATTATACTCATTCAACAATGCTATTGTTGCAACTGGTTCAACACCAATTGAAATCCCTGGATTCAAATTTGGTGGCCGCGTAGTAGATTCAACTGGTGCTTTAAACTTTGAAGAGATACCTGAAAGCTTAGTTGTTATCGGTGGTGGAGTTATCGGTTCTGAATTAGGTATGGCATACGCTAACCTAGGTTCTAAGGTAACAATCTTAGAAGGTTCTCCTCAATTATTACCAACATTTGAAAAAGATATGGTAAAAGTTGTAGAAAAAGAAATGAAGAACATCGGTATCGAAACAACAGTTAATGCTATGGCTAAAGAAGCTGTAGACAACGGTGATTCAGTAACAGTTAAATACGAAGTTAAAGGCGAAGCAAAAGAAATCACTGCTGACTATGTATTAGTATCTGTTGGTCGTCGTGCGAATACAGCAGACTTAGGTTTAGAAGCTGTAGGTGTTGAATTAACTGAACGTGGTTTAGTAAAAGTTGACAACCAAGGTCGTACTTCAGTGAAAAACTTCTTTGCAATCGGTGATATCACACCTGGTGCTGCCTTAGCACATAAAGCATCTTACGAAGGTAAGATTGCAGCAGAAGCTATCTCTGGTAAACCAGCAGCTATTGACTACAAAGTAATGCCATCTGTAGCTTACACTACACCTGAATTAGCATCTTACGGTTTAACTGAAAAAGAAGCTAAAGATCAAGGTTTAGATGTAAAATCTGTGAAATTCCCATTATCAGGTAATGGTCGTGCATTATCATTAAATGCTGGTCAAGGTTTCATTCGTTTAGTAGCTACTAAAAAAGATGATGTGTTAGTTGGTGCACAAATGGTTGGTATCTCAGCATCAGACGTTATGGCTGAAGTTGGTTTAGCAATCGAAGCAGGCATGAACGCAGAAGACATCGCTTTAACGATTCATGGTCACCCTACATTATCAGAAGCTGTAATGGATGCAGCTGAAGGATTATTGGGAATGCCAATTCATATGTAATCTATTTTAACGAGTCACAATTTGAATATTCAGACGAGAAAACCCCGTGTAAGTTTAACTTATGCGGGGTTATTTTTTGCCTTTATACCAAATGAATTTTATGAGTTATGTTTAAAAAAGGTGCTAGCATCTTACAGCTAGCACCTTTTTACATAAATAGTCTTATAATGTTTGCATAAGTTCTTTCTGTATTTTTCCGTAGCAATAAAATTGATATACTAGCATAATTGTCCAACCAATTGTAGAAGCAAAGGCAACGCCTGAAACACCAAGATGGGGAACTAAGAGATAAACAAAAAAGACTCTAAAAGAAATTTGAATAGTGGTTGAAATAAGGGTTAACCGCATTTTTCCTACACCTCTAAAATACCCCTGTAATCCATTAGTAAAGGCAGGCCATAAATAGAAGAAGGCCATCAAACTCAAATATTGTGCGCCCATGTTAATCAGGTGTTGTTGAGATTCGGATACAAATAGGGCCATGATTGGTCGTCTAAAACATAAAATAAAAATGCATAGCAAAAGCCAATATATCGATGCTAATAATAGACCGGATTTGAACCCCTTGTTCAACCGGTCTTTTTGTTTAGCCCCACGGTTTTGAGCGACAAATACGGTTACCCCAGAAGCGATACTTTGCTCAGGTGTAAAGGCGAAGTCGTCAATTTTTGAGACAGCATTAAAAACTGCTATGACGTCTACACCAAGGGCATTCATTTTCCCCTGGATTAAGAGTTTACCTATTGGTTGTGCTGCTTGTTGTAAAGCAGTTACTGACCCATAATTCATGGTCTCTTTCAGTAAATCTTTATCAATTCGCCATTCATCACGATGTAGTTGTAGAATTGGAATCTTCCAATAGACATAAATTAGACATAATAGGGCCGATAAAGCTTCAGCGAGCACTGTTGAAAGGGCAGCCCCAAAAATCCCCATACCCATAATTGGTACAAAGACAAAGTCTAGTACGGCATTTAGCAAGGAAGCAAAGGTGACAAAATATAAAGGGGTTTTTGAATCACCAACACTTCGCAAGGCTTGTGCTAAGGCGTTATAGAGAAAGGTAAAAGGAAAGCCAATCAACATCAATCGTAAATATAAACTGGCATCTGCCATAATGGTTTGAGGTACTTGCAATATTTGAAGAAAACTAGGTGTAAGTACTAGCCCAAAAGCTAATACAAATGCGGATAATATAGCGCCAAATATAAGGATAGTAGCCATTTGGCGTTTGAGTTTATCATAAGCTCTGGCACCAAAAAACTCACTCATCAGGACTGAAGCACCGATACAAATCCCTGAAATAGATAGTACGATAATCGTCATGATAGGGGCTGAAGTGCCAACTGCTGCAAGGGCGTTTTTACCAACAAAACGTCCGACAATGATTGAATCTAAAGCATTATAAGAGAGTTGAATCATATTTCCTAACAACATTGGAATAGAAAATTTGAGTAAGTGTCCATGAATATTACCTTGGGTCATATCTGAAGTAATAATGACTACCTTCTTTCTAATGATTGTATAAAACTGCCATTATAGTATATCACGATGTAGGTAAAAACGTGTTTGTCGGTTGGGAAAATAACTTAGAGGGCTTACATTGTAGTCTTGCAAAATTTGTGTTTAAATAGACTTGAAAGCAGTTTCAGTCAATTGATTGGTCAATTCAAGCATATCCATACAATGAATAAAAACGCTTTCTTTTATATAATAAGGCTATGAAGTGAAGGAGTGCACAAATGACAGTAGGAATCGGTTATGAAATTCAGGAAGGGAGAAACCAACTGACCTTCCACACACATTCTACATTTGAATTGTATATGCTGTTGGAAGGAGAATGTACCTTCCAAATCGGTGATCAATTTTTAGAGTTGCAACCGGATGACATTGTACTGATAGATGGGAAGACGCTTCACAAAGCCTTTGTTGGCGAGGAAAGTGGGCCATATAAGCGGACAGTTGTTCATTTCGATAGAGAAGATATTGAACCTGTTTTAACTAGCCTAAATCAAGAAGCTATCCTAGATATGTTTTCCACAGAGCAAGGCTATATGTATCGATTGAAAAGTGTGGCAGACAGGCAACGGATTAAAGGCTACTTAGCTGACCTGGACCGAATTTCAAAACGAGATGACCAAACTTTTGTGCAAAGCCAATCACTTTTACTTTTGACTCAAATACTGATGGAAATTGACTCTAGCAATCTTGAAACAGCTAAGGTTGAAAGCCAAAGGGATATTAAAATCACCCATGCTGAATCAGTTGCTCGGTATATGACCTTACATTTTAAAGAAAAGATTGATATTGCGACGATTGCTAAGGAAACCAATCTTAGTCCGTCCTATCTATCACATGTTTTTAAAGAAGTCACAGGTATGACGGTGATGACATTTTTGATGTCCTGTCGTTTATCGCAAGCCATGTTTTCATTACGTTTGCGTACGGACCTACAGATTAATGAAATTGCCAAAGATGCTGGCTTTGAATCAAATGCCCATTTTTCACGCTTTTTCAAGAAGCATGTAGGAAAGACCCCTGTTCAGTATCGTAAGTCATTTCAGACGTCTCATGTATCGAGTCAAATGGATCAATACTTATAATGTTCAATATAAATGTAAACGCTACCTTTTTAAAAGGGGCAAAGGAGGATAATTTTCATGGCAACAGAAAATAAAGTACGTTTTGGTATTATCGGTTTTGGTAATCAGGGATCTATGTATGCGAAATTCATTACAGATGGCATGGTGCCAAGTATGGAGTTCGTCGCCTTAGCAGATATCGACCCTGCAAAGCGTGAAAAAGTAGCTGGATTATATCCAAATGTGCAATTGTTTGATGACTATCAAGCGATGATTGACTCTGGACAAGTAGATGCAGTTGTCACAACTGTACCTCACTTCTTGCACCCTGAAATGGCAACTTATGCCTTATCTAAAGGTATCCATGTATTAAACGAAAAACCTGCTGGTGTCTACACCAAGCATGTAAAAGAATTAAATGAATATGCTAAAACAGTGGATGCAACTTATGCGATTATGTTTAACCAACGTAACAATCCGCTATATCAAAAATTAAAAACAATTCTAGATAATCAAGAAATTGGTGATATCCGTCGTGTTAACTGGATCATTACGACTTGGTGGCGTCCACAAGCATACTATAACCAATCTGAATGGCGTGCTACATGGGGCGGTGAAGGTGGTGGTGTCCTAGTAAACCAAGCACCACATCAACTTGACTTAATCCAATGGTTAACAGGCGTGCCAGAAAATGTGACTTCTCGTGTGCAATACGGTTACCAACGTGATATTGCTGTTGAGGACCAAGTGCATGCAATTTTCGAATATGAAAACGGTGCTACTGGTGTATTTGTCACATCTACAAATGAAATTATCGGTTCAGACCGATTAGAAATTGTTGGTGATAAAGGGATGATTGTGGTTGATAAATCAGCTACAGCAACAGTTTACCGGTTGAAAGAGTCAGAAACAGATATTAATAAAAATATGGATGTTGATGGTGTAGTCAAATTAATGACTGGTCAATTACCATTCGAAGAATTATATGATGAGGAAGTCATTGAAGAAGAAAATGTTTGGGGTCAACAACATTCAGGTGTTCTTGAAAACTTCGCACAACATATCTTAAATGGCACACCTTTAATTGCAGATGGTCAAGAAGGCATCAATGGAGTACGTTTAGCTAACGCTATCCATTTATCAAGCTGGACTGGTGAAAAAGTATCCTTACCAGAATTTGATGATGACCAATACTTAGCATTACTAAATGAACGAATTGCTGAAGAAGGCAAATTCGATACCCGTTCATAAGATAGAAGGGACTGTATTTCATGTTAAGAGTAGCTGTAATAGGGTTGGGGACGGTATCTATCGTCCACTTACGCGGAATTATCCAATCAGAAATGGCTGAATTAGTAGCGGTTTGTGATATTGATCCTAGTAAGTCAACCATCACGGGAGATACCCCTTTTTATACGGATTATCAAGAGATGTTGGACCAAGAAGAACTGGATGTCGTGCATGTCTGCTTACCGCATTACTTACACGATACGGTGACCTTAGAAGTAGCGAAAAGGGGCATCCATGTCCTATGTGAGAAACCCGTAACAGTGAATCTTGAACGATCACAGGCCTTAGTAGATAACTTGGCGGAATTAAATAATGGTGCCAAGGTGGCTATTTGCTTTCAAAACCGGTTAAATGCCTCAGTAATCGAATTGAAACGTATCCTTCAAGGGGAGGATACGACTGGGGTTGTAGC
This sequence comes from Bacillota bacterium, assembly GCA_023442905.1. Lineage (GTDB taxonomy): Bacteria > Bacillota > Bacilli > Lactobacillales > Aerococcaceae > Aerococcus. The sequence goes on from JAEZWY010000127.1 coordinate 6,406, forward strand.
GGTTAAAGGTTTGGTTGCTTGGTACCGGGGCGAAGAATACTATGAAGAGAAACCTTGGCGAGGAACGATTGAACAAGCTGGATCAGGGACAATTATCAACCAGTCAATTCATACCCTAGATCTGCTCCATTATGTCATCGACGACCAATGGGTAGATGTACGGGCTTCAGTTCATAATATTTTAGATTATGACATTGAAGTAGAAGATTCAGCCAGTGCCAATTTTACCTTTGAAAAAGGGGCACATGGACTTTTCTACGCGACCAATGCCTACTACGGTAACGACTCAGTTGAGTTGCAGGTTGTGACCAATAAGACGCGCTATACCATAAAGGACAATAAGTTGTTTAATGATGAGTGGCAATGTCTTGCAGAAGACGCGAAGTTGCCCGATTCAAAAATCTACTATGGTCCAGGCCATCAAGATTGTATGGAACAGTTCTATAAAGCGATAAACGAAGATACAAACGATTATTGTTCAGTAGCAGATGCATTGCCAACCATGCAAATGATTGATGCTATGAAATGTTCAAGCAAAGAAAATAAACGAATTTATAAGGAGGCCTTTTTAAATGGTTAAATTAGGTGTACAAGGGATGACAGTTAAAGATGCATTCAACGAAGATGCATATGACACAATGAAACGTCTGGCAGAAATTGGCTATAAATCAGTAGAAATTTCACAAATTGAAACCAGTCCAGAAAATATCCAAGCGTTGGTCAAAGCTTGTCAGGACTTTGATATGGAAATTGCTTCTATGTCCGCTTCATTAGAACCACAAACAGAGGGTGCAGAAAGTTTAACAACTGACTATGATAAGATTGTCGCTGACTGTAAGGCAGTAGATGCTGACTTATTACGTATTGGTATGTTGCCTTTAAACTACATGTCATCTCTTGAAAAAGTAAAAGACTTCTGTGCAAAAGCAAACGAATATGCTTTGAAATTAAAAGATGAAGGCATCAAATTGTACTACCATAACCACCATATTGAATTCGTTAAATATGATGGCAAATACTTATTAGATATTATTGCTGAAGAAGCGCCTGACTTAGGATTTGAATTAGATATTCACTGGATCCAACGTGGTGGTGCGAATCCTGTTGAAATCTTAAATCGCTATAAGGGTCGTGTGGACTTAGTACACTTGAAAGACTACCGTGTAAACCCAATTCCACAAGAAGCAATTGATGGTTTATTCAAAGGTGAAATGGACCAATTTGGTGAGTATTTCTACAACAACGTAGAATTTGCTGAGCTAGGCCAAGGTTCATTAGACTTACCAACGATCATCCAAGCAGCACTTGATGCAGGTACTCGTTACTTATTAGTAGAGCAAGATGATACTTACGGTCGTGACCCATTTGATTCATTAGCTGATTCTTACCAATGGTTAATTGACAATGACTACGGTAAATTCATCTAATCCAGTGAATGCGTAAGACGAAACAGTTAAAGTGTTATAAAAGGAGTGAGCATTTTTGGCAAGTAATGACGGTATGAACTATGCACCAAAAGGCAAAGTAAATCTAGTAGTCAAACCTGGCGAATTCAATGTGGGTGTTACGGCACTTGATCACGGACATATTAATGGTATGTCTAACGGATTAATTGAAGCGGGTGCGACGATTAAATACGTATACGATCCAGACCCTGAAAAAGTTGCAGCTTATGTTGATCAATTCCCAGAAGTTGAAGTAGCAGAATCGCTAGAACAAATTCTAGAAGATGCATCTATTCATATGGTAGCTGCAGCTGCAGTGCCTAACTTACGTGCGCCATTAGGGAATAAAGTAATGAAAGCTGGGAAAGATTACTTTACGGATAAGACAGGTTTCACTTCCTTAGACCAATTAGAAGTAACCAAAAAAGTAGTTGCTGAAACTGGCCGTCGCTATTTCGTGTATTTCTCAGAACGACTACACGTTGAAGCAGCTGTCTTAGCCGGGCAATTGATCGAAGAAGGCAAGATTGGTCGCGTCATTCAAGTGACTGGTTTTGGTCCTCATCGATTAGACAAAGACGTTCGTCCTGACTGGTTCTTCAAGAAAGAACAATACGGTGGTATCTTAGCGGATATTGGGTCACATCAAATTGAGCAATTCTTATATTACACAGGTAATAAGGATGCGAAAGTGGTGGCTTCTAAAGTAGGTAACTACAATAATCCGGATACGCCTGAGTTAGAGGACTACGGTGACGCTACGTTAATCGGTGATAACGGGGCAACATTCTTCTTCAAAGTTGACTGGTTTACACCAGATGGCTTAAGAACTTGGGGAGACGGCCGTACCTTTATTACAGGTACAGAAGGTACGATTGAATTGCGTAAGTATATCAACGTTGCTGAATCTGAAGAAAAAGACCACGTATACTTAGTGACTAAAGATGGGGAAGAACATTTCCAAGTAACTGGCGAAGTTGGTTTCCCATTCTTCGGCGAAATGATTCTTGATTCATTGAACGGTACTGAGAATGCCATGACACAAGAACACATCTTCAAAGCACAAGAGCTATGCTTATTAACACAAGAACAAGCTGAAGTGATTGATATTGAAAAATAAAAATTTACAAGAAAGGGCACTGTTTTCGGACAGTGTCCTTTTTTTAGAGCATTTGTATAGAAAAACGGATCTGCGATAGGAATTCACAAACCCGTTTCTTGGTAAATATAATATTTTAGCTTTCAGCTAATTCTTTTTCATAATCTGCTTTGGGGTCGTCTTGATCTGTCCAAATAGGGATCGAAGAGCCACCAGAGATTTCTTCAATTTTAGCTTTTGTTTCTTCTGATTGGTATTCATCTACAATCGCTTGGATATCTGGGTTGTCCACTTTATCTTCTGTAGTTGCGATGATATTTTTCTTGACTGGGTCAATATTTGACGCATCATCTGTATCCACGTAAATGGCATCTTCAGGATTTAAACCAGCATCCATCAACATGTCACCACCGATTGTAATCAAGTCTGCATCACCAAGTGAGCGGGCAATTTGTGCTGGATCCATTTCGATGATTTCAATATCTTTAATATTTTCAGTCACGTCAGCTTTAGTTGGCGCGAAACCAGCTTCATCATCCAATTCAATTAAACCGATATCTTGTAAGCCTAAGTAAGCGCGTTCCGCATTTGTAGCAGAGTTAGATACCGCAACAGTTGCGCCATCAGGAATTGATTCAACATCTGGAATCTCTGGCACAGCGAAAATGTACATTGGTGACACAATTGTATAGGCCACTGGTGTAATTTGTGAATCGCCAAGGTCCTTAGCGTAAGCACTTAAGAATGAAATATGTTGGAAGGCATTTAAGTCTAATTCCCCATCTTCTAAAGCGCGATTAGGTTGTGAGTATTCAGAGAAGGTCACTACTTCCAGGTCAATACCTTGATCCTCTAATCTAGTTGCAACGTCTTCCCAAATTTCAGCTGTAACATCCCCAACAACTCCCACAGAATATGACCGTGTTTCGTCGGTATCTGCTTGGCCTGCTGATTCATTATCACTACTACCATTACCACAAGCAGCAAATATTAACGCACTAGCAAAGGCTAGGAATAATTTTAAACTTTTTCTAATACCCAATATACTTCTCCCCATTCATAACATAATAATTTTATTTTAAATGAGGTCAAAAAGATAAGCAATGGCATTTCAAATATTAGAGATTTTGCAATATAGGATAGCGATAGCAAGCGATCATATGAAAGGGAATAGACATTCATGATAGTGTTCTTGCTTTCTTAAATTGAATGCTATTGGAATAAGTTGCCTAAATAATAGGGTACTTGCATGAAAGTGCAATGAGAACTTGAAAAACTGAGGGCTAAGTTATCTCTTTTACATATTTTCCGCTATAATAAATATGAAAACGAAAGCGGAGGAATACGATGTCTAACAATTATCAATATCCTATCGATTTAGATTGGACAAGTGAAGAAATGGCGATTGTGGTAAAAATGTGGAATGGCTTGGAACAAGCTTATGAATCAAGCATCAACCGTGAAGAATTGTTGAATAGATATAAGGCCTTTAAGCAAGTTGTGCCAAGCAAAATGGAAGAAAAGCAATTAGGCAATAGCTTTGAAAAGATTTCTGGCTACCAACTTTATGGCACGATCAAAAAAGCGAGAAATTCAGAAACAAAAACTATTTCAATGCCCTAAGGGACAAATGGTTAAGTGTTGTAGGTAAAGTAGGAGGCATGTAAATTGATGTTAGAAGCGCGGGCAGCATTGGTGAGAGAGTGGACTGAAGAAGCAACAGCTTACATTCATGACCAATTAGATGGTGACATCGAAATCCAGAGTAAATCAAACCGAAAAGATTTGGTTACCAATGTAGATAAGGAAGTCGAATTATTATTTAGACAGAAGATTGCAGAAAACTTTCCAGAAGACCGTTATATTGGCGAGGAGAAAATGGGCGAAACCCCAAGTAATCTAGGTGGCGGTGTGTGGATTGTAGACCCAATTGACGGGACTGCCAATTTTGTCTTACAGCAAAATCACTTTGCTATCATGGTTGCATACTATGAAGATGGACTGGGTAAGTTAGGTGTTGTTTATGATGTGGTGCAAGATGATTACTTTGAAGCCATCGCTGGCCAAGGGATTAAACGAAATGGCCGTGTATTTAAACCAAGATATACAGATAAAATCCTGCATGATTCCTTGATTGCTATCAATGGTGGCATGGTAATGACAAATGCCTATAAGGTTCAAGACTTGGTTCGAGAATCTATGGGGCTTCGGATTTATGGGTCAGCGGGGATAGAAATTATTGCCTTATTGAAGGGTGAAATTGCTGCTTACGTATCACCAAGGCTGCAACCCTGGGATATTGCTGCCGGCCAAGTGTTGGCAGGTGAAGTGGGCATTCAGGTGACACAATTTACAGGAGATCCGATTGATTTACAAAAGCGAAATAAGGTAATAGCAGCTTACCCGTCAGCATACCGACGAATGATTGAAAATTTGAAGGGTGAAATTTAACCAAGCATTGTTTTTTTCATATCAAGAGGGGCTTGGACTTTGTGATTTGTTTGGTCTCCATAATCGAAAAAACTAGTAATTTCAATCAATAAGTGATATGATGTTATGGCGGTTTTATTACGAGAAACTTTGTTAAAGTTTATAACTAGGGGTTTTACGGTAAAACGGTTTCATAAACTTGACAAGTAATTAATACAAATTTTGTATTTGTTATATAAATGGAGGAATTTAAAAAAATGGCAAAACGTGAAGATATTCGTAATGTTGCAATCATTGCCCACGTTGACCACGGTAAAACTACTTTGGTTAACCAATTGTTGGAACAATCAGATACTTTAGATGAACGTACAAAAATTGAT
>JAEZWY010000049.1 GCA_023442905.1 Bacillota bacterium
GACTTAGAGTTAACACGTGAAATTACGATTCAACAAGCACCTCAAATTCGTTTAATCCAAAATGCTAATCAAAACTTAGCTGAGAAAATCCAATCTTCAATTTATACGGCAATTCCTTTATGGAAAAATCAAATTGCTATCCAACTATCGCTATATCGTCAAAAAGATGCATTAGATGCCCAAATTGCCGTTACAGATACAACTAATCAGTTACTAACGGAAAATTCTGAATTATTAAAACAGTCTTCTCTTGAAACAGCAAGACAATCTGAACGTGGTGTAGTAGACATTGAAACCTTGAAACACTCACAACAAAATCTGATTGATACGATTACAGAAACTATGCAAATTCAAGAAGAAGGTCGCGCAAAACGAATGCAAGCAGAACGAGAAATGGTACAAATGGAAAGTGAATTAAAACAACATTTATTAAATGGTAGCTCAAAAAAATAATAATATTCATTTAAAGTGTTATCATTTCATCCGTTTTCTACAATATGTTATAATGTATATACGGACAAGAGGTCCTAAACAAAATGAAATGGAGGAATTATTATGGGCTGGTTATGGTCTTTAATCGTCGGTGGACTTATTGGTTGGGGTGCAGGTGCTATCCTAGGTAAAGATGTTCCCGGTGGTATTATTGGTAACATTATCTGTGGTATGTTAGGTTCATGGGTAGGCTCTACTTTCTTACAAGACTTTGGTCCTGTAATTGGTGGATATGCAGTTATCCCTTCACTAATCGGATCTATCGTATTAATTTTAGTGTTAAACTTTATCTTAAAACGTTTAAACTAGTATAGCAATTCAATAAATAAAGGGCATTGAACAGTTTCGTTCAGTGCCCTTTTTCTACCTATTAAACTATCAAAATTATATATATATGCAAAACAGCGGTAGCAACATTAGATTCGTCGCTACCGCTGTTTTATTCGTCTGAATACTAAGCTAATTCAACATTGACTGCTTGAGGACCACGTTTTCCTTGAGCAATTTCAAACTGTACTTTTTGACCAACTGTTAATGAAGTTTGATCTAAGTGACGTAAAGCTGAAAAATGCACGAAGATATCATCTTCTTCTGGAAAGTCTGGTAATTCAATAAAACCAAAGCCTTCTTTTTCATTAAAGGTTTTCACAATGCCGTAATAGGCCATCTTAATTCTCCTCTTCAACTAAAGCTTCAGGATAGTGGTTAATCACAATATCAGCACAACGTGCACATAAATGTGGCGCAGCTTCAATTGTACCTACTTCTTCATAAACACCACGACAACGTTCACAAGTTTCTCCGTGTGCATGTTCAATCATTAGGCTATAACCTTCGTAATCTGTCGCATCTTCGTTAGCTTCTGCTAAATCATGAACTTCTAACTGCGATACCATTAAGTATGTAGCTAGTTCTTCACCAACATTTTCTAATAATGCTTTCGTTTCATCATTAGCAAAGATATGTAATTTCGCCTGTAATGATTTACCGATAACTTTTTCTTCACGAGCAGTTTCTAATGATTTGTTTACATCAGAACGTAATGTCATGAAAGCAGACCATTTACTTTCTAACGCTTCACTATTGTCATATGTGACAACTTCAGGGAATTCAGCTAATTGTGCGTAAGCTTCCTCTTCTTGTAAATAAACCCAGATTTCTTCAGATGTATGCGGGATAACTGGTGTCAGTAAGATTGTTACTGCCTTAGCCACTTCATACATCACTGTTTGCATATTACGACGTTTTTCAGAATCTGGTAATTCAATATATACTACATCTTTAGCATAATCTAAGTAGAAATTAGACATATCCAGTGTTAGGAAATTTGTAATTTCATGGTTAACTGTCATAAAGTCATACGTATCATAAGCATGGCGGACATTACGTACCATTTCATTTAAACGATTCATCATGTATTGGTCAATTGATGCTAAGTCTTCATAGGCAACTGCATCTTTTTTCACATCAAAGTCGTACAAGTTTCCTAGTAAGAAACGCACTGTATTACGGATACGACGATAGTTTTCAGCAACTTGTCCTAAGATATCATCGGAAATACGTACATCATAGTAAGTATCAACTGAAGATACCCATAGACGTAAGATATCAGCACCACGTTGTTTAATTACATCGTTTGGTGAGACAGTATTACCAATAGATTTACTCATCTTGCGGCCATCACCATCGTTTACAAAACCTTGAGAAAGCACTGATTTATATGGTGCTTCATCGTTAACAGCGACTGATGTTAGTAGTGATGAATGGAACCAACCACGGTATTGGTCAGAACCCTCTAAGTACATATCAGCTGGGAAAGTTAGGTCTTCACGAGTACGTAACACACCATGGTGAGATGACCCTGAGTCAAACCATACGTCCATGATATCCATTTCTTTAGTGAATTCACCATTTGGAGAAGCTGGATGTGTAAAACCTTCCGGTAATAAATCTTTAGCTTCACGTTCAAACCAAACATTTGAACCAAATTCGTCAAACAAATCAGCAACATGTGCGATTGTTTCTGGCGTACATACTGGTTCCCCATTTTCTGCATAGAAAATTGGTAAAGGTACACCCCAAACACGTTGACGTGAAATTACCCAGTCTTTACGGTCACGAATCATATTGTAAATACGTGTTTGACCAGATGGGTGCCACCATTTCACTTTATTATCAATTACATCTAAAGTACGTTCACGAATTTTTTCGACTGAACAGAACCATTGTGGCGTTGCACGGTAGATTACTGGTTTTTTCGTACGCCAGTCATGTGGGTATGAGTGAGTGAAGTAATCTAATTTCAGTAAACGATTATTCTCTTTCATTTTTTCAATTGAAATTTCATTACCCTTTTCATAAAAGATGCCTTCAAATCCAGGTGCTTCATCAGTAAAGTAACCTTGGTCATCAATTGGTGAAAGTACTTCTAATTTGTAGTTTAGTGATGCAAAATAGTCATCTTCCCCGTGTCCAGGCGCGGTATGAACTAAACCAGTACCAGATTCCGCTGTAACGTGATCACCTAAGATTAATAATGACTCGCGGTCATAATATGGATGTTCAGCAACCATATACTCTAAGTCTGTCCCTTTAACTGGTTCTCCTTCAATTGTATAATCAACCCAGTCAAATTCTTTCGCTAAAGTATTTACTAAGTCTGTAGCCACAACAAATTTACGGTCCCCAACAGCTACAACTGAATACTCGTAATCAGGGTTTACAGCAATAGCCATATTTGAAGGAATGGTCCAAGGAGTAGTTGTCCAGATAATAAACTCAACATCCTCTGGTAATTTACCTTTTGTATCGCGTGCTTTAAAAGCTACATAGATTGATGGTGATTCAACATCATGATATTCAATTTCTGCTTCCGCTAAGGTTGATTCTGAAGATGGCGACCAATAAACTGGTTTTGCACCTTTATAAATTAAACCTTTTTCATACATATCTCCAAATAAACGGATTTGTTGCGCTTCAAATTCCGGTGCTAAAGTAAGATATGGATGCTCCCAATCACCAGCAACACCTAAGCGTTTGAAGTCATCGCGTTGGCCATTAATTTGTTTCCAGGCATATTCTTCACATAATTTACGGAATTCAGCCACTGTCATTGACTTACGATCAACACCTGAATTGGTTAAAGCTTGTTCAATTGGTAATCCGTGTGTATCCCATCCTGGTACATATGGTGCACGATATCCAGACATAGATTTAGAACGAATAATAATATCTTTCGAGATTTTATTCATGGCATGTCCGATGTGGATATTTCCATTTGCATATGGAGGTCCATCGTGCAATACCCAAGGTGTTTTATCTTTATTTTTCTCTTGACGTTTTGCGTAAACGTCTTCTTCATTCCATTCCGCTTGGCGCTCTACCTCTTTAACTGGTAGGTTACCGCGCATTGGAAATTTTGTTTTTCCTAAATTTAATGTATCTTTCATTTTCATCGCGTAAAGCCCCCTCATCGATTTCCTAGAAATAAAAAAAGCCTCGTCCGCAAAAGGGACGAAGCTACCGTGGTACCACCCAGATTTTGTATACCAAAATAAACGGTATACACTCAATAACTTTATCGCAGTCAACGGTTCACCTAATAAGGCACTGATTACATGGCCTGTTCAATAAACTACTCCTGGATGATAATAAATAACTTTTCTCGCTCTAATTCGCAGCTAACATAGATTCTCTTTCGATACATTGTGTTATTTATTTTGTTCCACTCTACGTGTTCTATTTCCATACGTCATAATATTACTATAAAAATATTGTAAAAACAACTTTTGGCTTGTAAAATTCTTTAATTATTCTTTAGTGGTATCAGAGGAACTTTCTAAGTCATCTTCATTCTGCTCTGTTTGATTTACCGCTACTTCTTCTACACTTGATTCATCAACAGATTCACTTGTACGCATTTGATCGCTTACCCCAAATTCAGAAGAAGCACTATCTTCTACAGTTGTCGTTTCGACTACTTCATCTTCAGAACGAATGCTTTCTGAAATACTAGCTTCTGAATTCGCATTTTCTGAGTCAATCTTTTCCGAATTTTCAATTACTGAATCTTCTACTAAGCCTTCTTCTACAGTAGCTGCACTTTCTTTGAAGCCATTGAATACAGGCGCAATAGCAGGAATATCGTTGTTAAAGAACTCTTCTCTTCGTTGTTCTTTTTCTGCTTTTGCAGCAGCTTCATCAAATATCGCTTCACCCTTATTTGAACGGACTGGTAAATCATATGCTTTTACAATTTCATCTAATTGTGGTGTAGCTACTTCTCCTACTGGTTTTTCAAAGAATAAATTTTCCCATCGAGGATCTTCATACATATCTTTGGCTTGTAAAATCATACCAAATGATTGGTGTAAGTATGTGCGTGCTGCTTCTTGTAGGTTATCAGTTTCAGTATTTACAACTGCAGCTTTCTCAGCAGCTTCAGATAATAGCAAACGCGCTTCCTCTTCAGCACGTTCGACGATTAAACTTGCCTCATTTAGTGCTTCCTCACGTAAACGATCCGCTGCTTCTTGGGCCACAAAAATAGAGCGGTTTACTGTCGCTTCCTTACGGTGAGCAGCATCTACTTCCTTGTTAGCCTCATTCAGTTGCTCTTGTAAGGATTTATTTTGTTCCTCCAACTTCTCCATTGAGACACGTACTTTATTCAAATAGTCATCTACCTCAGATTTTCCATAACCTGAGATTTTCTGTTTAAATTTCATATTTTTAATTTCTGATGCGCGCATAAAATGAGCCTCCTATTTGTTTTTAATGACCTCAATTGCTACTCTAATTTTACCTTTTTTAGTTTCCATTTGTGTAGCTACATATTTTAATCTACCATAACCCCTAACCGAAGCAATGTCTCCTGGATTTAGTTGTCTTTTGGCATCTTGCACTTGTGACCAATTCAATTTGGCAGCGCCACCTTCAATTAGTAACTTAGCTTTTGCCCTTGGAATTCTAAATCCATCTGAAATCATCGTATCAAACCTTAATGAAGAAAGTGTGATTTCCATAGGTTGCCAGTCAGATTTGGGTTGGATAATTTGATCACTGTGATTAATTTTTACTAACTTAATTTTAGAGCTACCAATCTTATCCATTTGAAAACTGAGAAAATCAGCAATTGCTTTATCAACAAAGAATTGCCATTTTGCGCCAGCTTGAATGATGTCTCCAAGTCGATTACGTTCAACGCCTTGGCCTAAAATAGTACCCAATATTTGGCGGTGCTCTAAAGTGTTAAATTTACTCGCATAGTGGATATCAAATGGTATAATTTCAAAATCTTCAGGTTGAATGGTGTAATAACTTGGTGCTAGCACACAGCGTTGATTTTCTGCATTAGGATAGCCACCAAAAAATTCATAGTGAATCTCATCGTCTTGGCCAATAATCAGCTTAACAATGGCTACCTCCCGTGGATTTAAAAAGGGTGTTACTACAGGAGCATACTGGTCAAGCACTAGATTCTTCCAGTCAGTTACTTTTTCAACAAAGGCATGTTCATCAGGTTGGAAGTGCTGTAAAACTTCATAATTTGCCAACTATTTTCCCATCCCTTTCTATCAATTGATTACTCTTATTATACAAAAAAAT